>QMRG01000009.1 GCA_003649235.1 Thermoprotei archaeon
ATACTAGAAGGATTTGATGACAAGAGCGTGGATTTGTACGATTTAGCTGCAAAGCTAAAAAGCAAACTAGCATGCGGTGGAACCGCGAAAAATGGACGAATCGAATTACAGGGAGATCATAGATACAAAGCGAGAGAACTTCTGATAGAACTAGGATTTAACCCAGAAAATATACTTGTCGAATAGCTAAACCCAACCATAGAGCTTCCTTAAACGTTCATCACCTTTTAAATTTTTTATTACTTTAGCTACAGATTTTGGAACGAAAACTTCCCATTTTTCTCCGCTTGCTATCAACTTTCTTATGCGTGTAGCATTATATTTTTCTCTTTCGAAAAAGGGTATCGAAAAAACTTCGTATCCAGCTTCTTTAAATAAGAGACGAGTTAGCGGATCGTTGCTATACACATGCTCAAATGAAGGAGCGAAGCTTTTAACTAGAGCTACCCAAAGGTCATGTTGACCATTAGTATCGGGCACGCCAGTAATTATTACTCTGTCTAGAATATCTTCTTCTTTAAGTACACTCCATATCATCTCTATACGTTCACCAAGGGTAAATGGGTTATCAATAGTATGAGAATATTGTGCGCTCCCTATGATTAAAACCACTTCGTCTTCTTGCTCTAAGATCCACTTTAATGCGGCTAAATGCCCTTTATGAAAAGGTTGAAATCTTCCTATATACGCGCCTCTCGTATCAACCACCTATCGGCTTTTCATCAACCTTACGTATTTCTTCATAAAACTCGATTAATGCTTTCCTATAGTCAGTCTTTCCTTCAGCTATCTCATCCATTATCTTCTCTACGATTCTCGTTCTCTCTTCAGAAACAAACTCTTTATAATTTCCCTCTAGAAACTCATAGACCATTATTCCTAATTTAGTGGGTATGAGCTTCCCTCGTTTAGAAGAAAGAATATAATGTCTATCAAATAGCGTTCGAACAATCTTAGCATATGTAGATGGTCTTCCTATCTCCTTTTCCTTCATAAGCTGTATGATATCCGCCTGCGAATAAAGCGGTACTAATACTATCCTCTTATACTCAACATCAACAATTTCATATTCTCCAGTCACCAGTTTCTCCATTAATGTAAACGGCTTATAGATAAGAGTAAAACCTGGATCTAAAATCTCGATGTAACCACTATATTCTTTTTTAACGTTTAAAACTGCAACCTTTAGTACTTGTTTTAAAACTTTAGCCTTTACCATCTGGCTAGCAATAAATCTTCTAAAGATTAAATCATAAAGCATAAAGTGGTAACGGGTCAATGGTTTAGTTACTACTAAAATTCCTTGGTTAAGAAGATTTCTTAACTTCTCACTATCTACCGGTCGAGTAGGTCTTATACATTCATGAGCCCCTTCTTTACTCCATTCCCGCAGAGCCAATAATTTCTTACCGAAAACTTCTTCAATATAACTCGCCGCTATCCTCTGGCCTGCAGTGGATACCCTTACGCTATCCGTCCTATGATAAGTTATCAGACCAAGCTCAAAGAGATCCTGAGCCAGGCGCATGACTTCATCAACTCCTATTTTTAAAAGTCTAGTAGCCTCTCTCAGCATAGCATCTGTGGAGAACGGCGGCGGCGGGGTCATTTCCTCCTCTTCATATCTAGCCTCTATAACTTTAAGCTTGGCTCTTTTAATATCCTCTACAATTTCTTTAGGTTTACGTTCATTTAAAGGAATATTATCAAAAACAAACGTTATAGAATTAGGAATCTTGACTATAAATACTATTTTCTTGCTCCTTTTAGATTCCTCATATCGATTTATAATCCATCCTAAAACAGGCGTTTGAACCCTGCCAGCGGATAACCACTTCTTACCAAAACGATCCCAGAGTTTCCGGCTAAGCGCGAATCCTATCCACCGATCCTCTATCCTCCTAACTAGTTGAGCATCTACATAATTCATATTTATAGTCTTGAGGTTAGCGATAGCGTTTAAGAAAGCCTTTCTTGTGACCTCATGGAATTCTATTCTATAGATTTTATGTGTGTACGGGGATAAAGCTACTGAAAGATCCCATGCAATTTTCTCACCTTCTGTATCTGGATCTGTTGCTAGAAAAACGTAGTCTGCCTCGCTAGCTAATTCCGTTAAACTGGTCAATACATCTCGCTGATCTACATAGTCCACGGATTTACATGTAGGACATTTATCCTGGTCTGTAAATTGTGCACCACATTTCTTGCATCGCTTAATAGTAGTGTATAATGGAATGAAAACACCATCTCGTACTATTACTCCGTAATAGCCCTCACTAGTGACGAGGTCAAATATGTGTCCCTTACTGGCAGTAATGCTCAATATATAATTCCCGCAGCTTACTTCATAAACTACCTGTTTTCCGATTTTTCTTCGAGAGGGTTTTCCGAAGAAGCTAGCTATAGTTTTCGCCTTACTTGGACTTTCAACTATAACCAATGCCGTCTTAACCAGGTCTTTAACCTCCAATTGCAATTTACCTTCCATAAGCAACTTAATTCGCTCTCTATCCCTGTCAATCTCATTAAGTAAGAATTCCAAGTTAACTTCATCTAATCTGCGCCATTCAACTTCGTCGCTATACCACTTAGTCTGTCTCATGAGCCCGTTGAATAACTTCTCATCGTCTACTAATACTATAGAAAGCCCTTTAGAAAGCCCTCCCGCAAAGAGTCTGGATGTTCTACCGGATGCTTGAAGATAAGTCATGGCATCCGGTATGTAAATATAAAGTTTCTCTTTCACTTGTTTTAGAGATATCATTGGCATAGATGCAAGTCTTCTCTGTACGCTTTCCTTGCCCAATAAGTTCTTTAGCATCTCGCGTAGCTGAAGTACTAAGTTATAAGCGTACTTAAGTTTACCACTAAGAACCCTGCCCGTCCTAATAGCTTCATTTAATAATATAACCTCACCGTAGCTTAAATCGTTAAAAATCGTTCGTAGCCTATTAGTTATCCTATCGAGTTTTTCTCTTTCCTCGGGATCTATACAATCTCTAATGTTGAAAGATACTTGTAATAACCTACTGGGTAAGGCTTCTTCTACATCTAAGGAAAATCTAAAATGCGGAACTCCCACGAATATAGCATACCTAATTATATGCGGCAAATCTAATCCTCTAACCAAGAGACCGTAATAGATGGCTATACCTATAAGGACATCGACCTTCCCTTCTATAAAATCATTTATCGCTTCTTTTTCTTTAGCGTAGACTACAGCTGCTTTTACTCCGTTTTCATTAAGAAAATTCGCAATGAAATTCGCATATTCAACTCCTTTACTTACAGGAACAAATATCAGTCCTCCCTTACCTAGCTTATTTATCAACCCTAAAAGCTTATCAAGCATATTTTCCTTAGCTAAAACATATAAATCAGAGATGTTTCTGAGGAATTCCGATCTAGAACCTATTTCAAAGCCTAAAAGCTCTCGAAAAAGCTTAATCCTTAACCCTCTAGGACGCCCGGTGGCAGTAGATACCACTAAACATCCTATCTTATTCTTATTCTCAGATACATAACTGCTTACTTTCTCGCTGACTTCCTTAAACTCTCTGCTTAAGTCTTCTGAAATACCTTTCCTTAACCGTAGATTAATAGCTATTCTACGTTTTAATAATACCAATTTAGAAGCATAATTGATAATTTCTTGGCTAAATCCTAATAATATTAGAACCTTATCTATAGATTTAGAAGATTTTAGGATTGCATCAACATCATCTACGATTATCAAATCAAACTTTGTATTGGATAAGTATTCGAATCTTCTTAATAAGAAATTGGATGTAGTTATCAGAATATCAAAGTCTCCATTTCTTATATTTTCTAGTATACTTTTCTTCTGCGAAGGTTTTAAACCGGTATAGTATGCTATTATCGATAAATTTTTTATCCCTGCTTTTTCAGCAAATTTAAGTGTTTTCTCGTACACTTGTTTTACAAGTAATGTTGTGGGAAGAACAATGTAAGCTTTCTTTCTTTCCTTTGATGCTAGATAAATAGATACCATTATAGCAAAGACTGTTTTTCCGACTCCGGTAGGTGCTAGTATTGAAAAACTTTTATTTTGAAAAATGCGTCTAGCCCATGTTCTTTGAGCGCTCCACATATCGTTTCCTAGGATTTTCTTGAAAAAGTCATTCAATTCTTCTATTTTCTTTTCCAATTCTACAAGTTTTCTATAGTTCTTCAATTTACCTCTTTTTTGAAGCTCTTTAGCTATACGTTCAAGAAAGGATAACTCATCCATTTTTTCCCTAAGCTTTGAAACTTTTTTAATAGAAGTTGGTAGACAGGAAGAACATGGAAGTTTTAATTGCAAACGTACATCATCGATTTCGTTTCCGCAATTAGGACATAGACCTTTGAAGACCGCCCTCAAGCATCTCACACCCGTGACTCTATCCTACTAACCTATTAATAATCTTTAGTACGTAAAGAGATAAAAACGATTACAAGATTTATTAATAATAAAACATTGAGTAGAGGAAGGGAGACGTTAAAGTTATAAGAGAGACCTGAGGAAGATGCAGTATGGAAAGTGAGAGAAAAAGCAATGATGTAATTTATGTATGTGCTAAATGTGGGAAAGAATTTTATAGAGAAGAGATGAGGCTCCTTCCAGACCCAGAATATCAACGTACTCAATGTCCATATTGTGGATATAAAATAGTCTACAAAAAGAGATCCGCTGTGTACAAAAAAATCAAGGCCGTTTAAGAGTCTTAGATCTCTTATTTGCTATATAACATATCGTATTCTTAATTATTCGAGAAGCTATAAGGGAAGTTATACCACTGACATCATAAGGCGGCGATACCTCTACTACGTCGAAACCTACAATATTTATTGGAAGACTTGTTATAATACGTAAAATTTTCATCATAGAAATAGGCGTTAAGCCCATAGGCTCAGGATTTGAAACTCCAGGGGCAAAAGCAGGATCTAAAACATCAATATCTATCGATAATAACACATTGTCTTTCGGTTTTAAGAAATGCGTTAACACATTCTTCACGATACCAAAATTTGTGAGTATAGTCTCTGATGTTAAGTATCTATTAAAATTCTCTTTTTTACAAAAATCAATTTCCTCTTTACTTACTGCTCTAACTCCTAATATAAGAATATTTTTAAATCCTATTTTTTCTCCTATTCTCCTAGTTACAGTTGCATGAGAAATTTTCAATTCAGCAGGATATTCATCTCTTAGATCCATATGAGCATCTAGTATCAAAACCTTGAAGTCTTTGTATAAATTCGAAGCCGCTAAAACTTCTCCTAGCGTTATGGTGTGCTCTCCTCCTATAATTGTAAAAACCTTATTTTCAGTAATTAGTTCTTCGACAACTCTAGCCAATCTTTTTAAGGTAGCCGTTACCTTAAAATCTATAATTAGATCCCCAAGATCACATACTTTTAGAGAATCAAAATCAATGCCCACTTCTATACAATATGATTCAAGTTCATTAGATATCTTCCTCACTTCATATGGCGCGAACCGTGAACCGGGACGGAAAGATGATGTGGAATCCATCGGTACTCCAGTTATTGCAAACTCGGCATTTTCAAAGGATTCGGATTGATCATTGAAGAATACATGCGGAGATTTAATGTAGAAATTTAATATATCGCTCATAGAATTTCTAACGTTTAGACCTCTTCATAACAGTTACGGCGTCGATACTTCTTACTACTGTACTATACTTGCTGATTTCCTCCATTATATCATCTATATCAACTCCTTCTCCTTGAACAGTTATCTTAACTGTTTCAGTTTTAGCATCGACCTCGGTTACAACAATATCAACAGTCCCGATATGTTCTAAAGAACATAACGCTAAAGCTAACTCTACGAGATCAACCTCTCTCGGTTTTAAAGCATCAAGCATTAGTTTCGTAACGATAATATTTACCGAGTTTTTATCGATCACAAACTCACCTCATAAATCCGATACTATTCGAAATAAGAGAAAGAATAAAACCGGCAGTTAACATATAAAGCCCATATTTCCAAGGTTGTCCTCCAGATACTTTTCCTAAGTAGAAGCCAAGCATAAATATAAAGGCTAAGGTTAACGTTATTGAGAAAGCCACTGCCAAATCAAAACTTATCAATCCATATAGAGTGAAAACTAGAGGAAGCGCCGAGATTAGAGCTGCTGCTGCGGGTGCTAAAGCATCGACTATTGCGGCCGAGATAACAGTAATTTTTGCAGCTTTGTCAATATATGAACCTCTTAAATCAGCAAATAGGGCTTTTTCTAATTCCTTAACTCTCTTCTCTCTCTCAGCTTTTTCTGTGATTAATGCGCCTATAAACCCTGAAAGTCCCATTGCTAAGCTTGCGCTTATTCCAGCACTTAGTATTATATGCGGATCTCTGCCACCAGCTGCATATGACCCCATAATGAATCCCAACATGGTTAAAGCACCATCAAAAGAGTTCATAACCATGTAGCGTCTTAGTATTTCCATAGCTTCAGCAGCTGAGAGGTAGTCATGTAGAGTTTCAACCTTCTCGTAAATAATTCGTACTAAATCCATTATTTTCCCGCTGAGGGATGAGGTATTCCCCAACTCATTTTTCACCTAATATGAGAAGGCTCGCTTCGACATTAATATCTCTTCTAGCCGATATTTAAATTTTAATGCTTGCTCGTCAAAATCTTAATTGCGTAAGTTTTATATAGGAGGAACGATGGGGAAGCAAGAGGTGTAAAAATGAAAAAGTTGAAAAAACTTATTGTAGTTACCGCCCAATGGGATCCTGTAAGTTCAAAAATATTGAAAATAATTAATAGAATTGCCGAAAAATACAACTTAAATGTGGAGAAAAAAGAAGAAGATTGGATTTTCTTAAAGAAATATGGAGAAAAAGATGAATTAGGAGGAGCTGACATACCACAGGTATTTATAGAACTAGAAGATGGGAGTATAATTCACGTGCTGACAAAGCTTCCTCTTAATGAGGAAGGAAAAGCTGATGAGGTAAAAGCCGAAAAAATTATAGAGGAAAAAATTGCATCGTTGCTATGAGAATATTTTAGTTTGAACATACCCCATTATCTCATCAAAATGTATTCCTAGCGCCTCTAGTATTTGCTCTGTTGTGGTTCGTATGTACTCTAGGTACTTTTCATCATCTATTTCATCTATACGGGCAAGTTGAATTGCCTTAACTCCTTCAGTGTCTCTTGTTTTTACAAAACTTATAACATCTCCTACTTCAATTCTCTTGCCAAATTTCTCAAGTTGTCGTGCAGCTTTTACATGTTGAGGCGTAGTTTTAATGTATGAATTCAATGACTTTGTCAAGGTAACTCTAAAAGCTAATTCGTCTAATGTGAATAATCTATTTCTAAGCTTTAGGTAGTTTTCATGAGTTATCTTCCGTATGTCATCTCTTGCACGATCCAGCTGTTCTATTCTATTTACCTTTGAAAGAATGGATATTATGTTAGAAAATAGTTGTTTTACAAATTCAGGTGTGTTACGTTTTTTGCCTACAAGACCTTTAATATCAACTCTGCCATCTGGATATATCCCTAAGTAATTCTTTTTCCTTCCGCTAAAAGCCACCCATTTATACCGTTTATCGATGTCAAGATCTATTCCAAGCTTTTTTTCAGACCATTCAATCAATCTATTAATCTGTTCCGGAGAAGGATTCCATATAAACAAGCTGTCTGTATCTCCATATAATATAACGAGGTTTAACTCAGTAGCTTTTTTAAGAGAAGATATTATGGCATGTCGACCTAGCGCTGTAGTACTCTCTGCTACTGGAGGGCAGTATAAGGGAAAAGTTTCAGCGCCGAAAACTCCATAGGAGGCATTAATGAAGACTTTGAGCGCGCGTTGGACAACATCATATTGACGTCTCAACCTAAGATCTGGCTCTTTCTTCGCTAAGACTTTGTAAATATACACTCTGAAATCTCTTAACAAGCCTACTATAAAAGAAGACAAGCCAACTTTCTTTCTACATACCCAGTGAGGAGTCCCTGGTATGCGATTGTCTCGGCAGTCCATATGCGGGCATCGTACTGTCTCATAGGAGAGATTCCACTGCTTTATAACCGATGGATAAAGTGACGCAAAATCTAAGACTGTTACATTAAAAAAGACTCCAGGTATAGGATCAATGACTATGGCTCCTAAATACTTCTTACCCTTAATTATGGCCTTAGTAGCAGTGTCTCCCTTATATCTTGTCAATTCTTCCGGTCTAGGGATCAAGTAATTCTTCTTCCTATGTTCAAAATACAACATGTTCTTTATCCATGCAGAAATTCCAGTACGTGTAATATCGTCTATTGTAGTTTTAGAAATTCTCATTAAGAGGATTATGAGTTTCATCACTAAGTCGTCGTCGAACATGGTTAGTTTTAGTGTGAGTTCAGAATCTCTAAATGAGTATTCTGCGAGTTCTTTATAAGACATCTCAGAAATGGCTTTTAGATGTTCGATTTTGCCTTCACCTAATAAAGCTTTCGAAATAGTATCTAAAGTCCGTGCCTCTCTATACCTATTATCAAATGCGTATACCTGCATAGCCTTATTGTTAAAGAATCTATAAAGATCTACATGTATCCTGTCTTTAACATATGCTTCATCTCTACCTAATACTATGGGGATTTCCTCCTCTTTAAAACCAAGTTTTGTTGCGCGATGCTTTAAGTAGGGAAGATCAAAGTTGTCACCATTAAATGTTAGAATTATAGGATATCTCTCTAGATAGTAAAAAACTTTTTTAAAAAGTACGTGTTCATCGTTAAAATATTCCACTTCTACGCCGTTGTCTAAGTTTGTCACTTTTTCCCCTCCAATCTCCTCCCGTTCAAGCAATAGCACCTTCCTTAATCCATCGCTAGCCGCGAGAGATACGGCTATTACTTCATATTTAGCCTCGGAAGGACTTGGTATTCTATCAGGTACCGGGGAGAACACCTCTATATCAAGTGCTAAACGTCTAAAACGTGGTATAGGAGCTTGAAGAAGCTGTAACCATTCCCTGATTTCTTTAATAAAAGCTTCCCGTTTGGCTCCGGCATGCACTATTTTCTTAATTAAGTCGTCAGATACTTCTACCTTTTTCAATATAATTTGTCCATTTTTTACAATATATGGCATGCCGGGTATTAATCCTGTGTCGTATATGTAGCAATTATGATATTTAATATGCGCTTCCCATGCATGATCACGTAGAATATCGCGCATGGAATTTCTAGATCCTCCTACGGAAAGCGGATCTCGTGCAACAATCTTAGTCATGGAAATTTTCCTATCCAGCAAAGCGTGATATTTTTCTACCACCTCTAAATGGTCAAAACCTCTGTGTAAAATTATATCGGAATGCCTATCTACGATTTCCTCAGGAGATAAATCAGTTAAAAAATACGGCTTATGATTATAAGGATCATATATTTTTTCTATACCGCCTGTTAAGGGATTATAAAGTAGTAATGCTGCCTTACGCCTATCGCCGTAATAGCGCACTGTCAGTAAAATATAGGTATTGTCATCAAAAAATTCTCTGTCGGCGCTTATCTCTGCCATATTCTCCACTTCTCATAAGTCCTCTGCTTTTTAGACTTCTTCTTAAAAATCTTATAGTGCTCTTTGCATAAATAAATTCGCCTGCTTTTCTCCTTTAAAGTGAGAGAAGTATTAGCTGCTGAAAAAACGCTATAAGAAATCGTTCTAATTGCTTTATTGTTACATCCTTTAACGCTGCAAAGCACTCCCTTTTTTATTCTTCCCATAATATCTAACCTCTAAAAACGATATCTCTAATTAAAGCTTTGCCAAGGCTAAGTTTAAATACCTTGTCTCTAAGGTAGTAGCTAGGTGAATTAAATGAGACACTCAAAAGGGTATCGAAATAGAGGACGAAAACTGTTGAGAAAACACCCAAGAGAAAGGGGCATGCAAGGACTCAGCAGACTACTATATAAGTACAAAATAGGTGACAGAGTAAATATTGATATTTCTCCTAGCAGCATAGAAACTGCACCACATCGAAGATTTCAAGGAAAAACCGGTGTGATAATAGGTACTCGCGGACGCGCCTATATAATTAAAGTAATGATTGGGAAAAAAGAGAAAATAGTTATAACAACACCTGAACACATAAAACCTCAGATAAGTTCTTAATCCTCCACTCCCATAACATCTAAGGTAATAGATTCTACTTCTAATCCCAGAAACTCCGAGAAATTAGGTTCTGTTCTCCCCTCATCCCCTGTTATCAGCTCTTTTACATAAAGTCCTCCCTGACATTTTATCATAAACTCTACGATATTATCAGCTATCTGTTTAGTCTTTACATTAAAAACCGTTTTCTTTCTAATCTTGTCAGCGCGTCTATGGAGAACTCTTTTAGGCGTCCGTTGGCTAACTACTTTGTTTTTAAAGAAATCTTCTAATTCCTTTAACTTTTCCGGTTTGACTATTCCTTTAAATACGACTAAGGCTCTATACGTCTTTGCGGAAATTTCAGCTAATTTTTTAATACGCCTAACCGTTTTTTTGTCAGAAAATTTTAACAGCAAAACTTCAACCTTCCCTTTAGCGTTCTCATTTATTCTTTTCAATATTTCATTCAGATTTATCTTTCTCTTACGAGGATTTTTTATCTCTACAACGAAAGGTCTACCGCTACCCAAGGTTCTAACATCGACATCTTCTCTTCCAGCTCCATGAAATTTATATCCAGTTCCTTTAGCTGCCTCTACTAATGGAATTGAGATATATTCCTCTATAGACTCTGGATATAGCCTACCGGTTCCCTTACATTTCTGACATCCTTTACCCCAACAGTGGGGACAAAACCATATATTTTGAGGAATGCCTCGTACCAATTTTCTATATCTACCGTAAATATATAATGGCTTTACTTCAAGAACTACATCGTCAATCGTTAAATCCACTATTATCAAAAGATCTGGAGATTTAGCATTATGATGCTTACCGGTAACCTTATGTATTCTTTTACCTAGCTCTCTATTTATCTCCGTTTTTAGAGATTCTCCGTATTCCAACTTGAAAAGTGTGCGTAGATCCTCTTCACGTGTTAGAAGAGAAGGATTTAATCGACATCCTACCTGAAAACTCTCAAACTCTATTCCATTTATTTTATCTAAAATTTTCTTAACCCATTTTTCTAAATTTTCTTCTTTGAAAAAATCGCTGCATAAGTAGCATGGCTTTACTTCATATCTCAGCTGGATTCCATAAGTAGATATTAGTCTTAGCGCTGGTTCAAAATTGCTTTCACAAAGCAATTTTAGCATCGTCTCATCTCTTGAACCACTTGGAGAAAACGCCTTCATTAATAATATGGTCTTTATAGCCCTTCCTCTCTCTCTATTTGTTAAACCACTCCCCAGAAGAGCGAATTGCCTCCCTAGACATGAATCACATAGATTATATCTTTTTAGGATTTCTATCGATTTACCGATTATATCTTCTCCTGCCATAACTTATAGACCTCTTCTATCCAATTCATTGTTAAATAATACTATTCTCGAGTCAACACATATTCTAGACTTTGAAACATTTACAGGTATAAATTTATGAGATTTAAAATATTCTAATTCACCTTCAGGGTAAAATAGGTTCTCGCTAATTACATACATTATGTGCCGTGCCTTAGATAAGTCTACCATTCTTATGTCCTTCCCGTCTACATGCTCATACAATGCTAGAGAATCAGTCATTCTTTTAAGAACTTCAGAAAATGTTTTTACAGATAAAACAACACCTGAATGAATTTTTCTCCTTTTTTTACCTAGAGAAATGCTTTTATAAATTTTATCCAGAATACCGCCTAAGGATTGCTCATCCGACCTCACATTCCTGAGGCTAGTGGTTTTAAAGGAAATTAGAAGGTTTCTCCTTCTTATGTAAATTCTAAATACGACATTTCTTCTAATACTGTGAGATAAAAAAATACCAGCTGCTACACATCTTGTGATAAAACCTCTTCTATGCTTAAAAACTTCTATATCGTTAACAAATAATGTTACATATCTCATAGTCTTCTACAGCGTTATTTACTAAAATACGGCATTTTCTTAAACCGTTGCTTAGACAGTTTTTTGATATAGCTCTTAGTCATCCTATAGGATTTAAGGAGCGCTTTGACATCGTGAATAGATGTTCCGGATCCCTTTGCTATTCTCATCATTCTTTCTCTGTTGATGATCTCTGGATGAAGAAGTTCTTTCTTCGTCATAGATTGCATTATAGCTATCCATTTTTTAATGTTTTCTTCTCCCACTCTTTCAAAGTCTGCAGGGAGGTTATAGCCCCCCGGCAACAATTCAACAAGCTTTCTCAAAGGCCCCATCTTTCTGAGCGCCATGAGCTGGTCTAAAAGATCGAGAAGCGTGAAGTCTCCTTTACCCATAGCACGAAGCCGTTTTTTATCTAATTCTTCATAAGCCCTGAATCTATCTACTATAGCTTTTACATCCCCAAAACCAAGCAATCTATTAACAAAAGTTGGAGGATCAAAAATTTCTAATTCTTCGATTTTTTCCCCAACACCTATAAAGGATATTTTAGCACCTGTTTTAACTACGGCCGCAAGAGCTCCTCCTCCCCTTGCAGCACCATCGAGTTTAGTGACTATTATGGAGCCTACCTTAGCGATCTCATTAAAGGCTTTAGCTTGTTTTTCCGCCTGCCTTCCTATCGTAGCGTCAAGAACTAAAATGGTTTCGTCAGGTTTTATCGCAGACACTAATTTAGACATTTCATCCATCAAATTTTTCTCATCTTTGTGCCTGCCAGCTGTATCTATAATTATTAAATCATATCTCCGCTTTTTAAAAAACTCAATTCCCTTAATCGCGATATCTATACTATCACGGTTTTCCTCGCCATAAACTTCGACTCCTATCTGCTCGCCTAACTGCTTCAACTGTGACAAAGCACCAGGCCTATAGTTATCCGCGCAGATAAGCCCGACTTTAAATCCTCGTTTTTTATAAAAATACGCTAGCTTAGCGGCAGTAGTGGTTTTTCCCGAACCTTCAATTCCCATAAGAAGAACTATATGCAACTGTCCCTTCTTAATAGATGGTTTATACCTAGTTTCTCCTCCCAGCATGTTTATTAATTCTTCATATACTATCTTTAACAACAATTCTCTTTTAGAAAAACCAGGTGGCAACTTCTCCTCTTTAACCCGTTTTTTAATGTTTTCAGTTATTCTGAGAACTATATCAACACTAACATCGGCGTACAGCAACGCTCTTTGAATATCTTTAAGTACTTCGTTGAGAGTTTTCTCGTCTATAAGAGGAGCTCGCTTAATCTTACTTATTACAAGTCGCAGCTTCTCTTTAAGATTTTCCATAAATCCACTAATAATTCCTAGCTTTTAAATTTCTCTAATGAACCTTTAATCACAATACCTGTACCCGGAACTATATCGAAAATAAATTTGCCTGGGCGTACCGGAGACCATCGAGCTTTCCTAATGAACATTACTCGTTCAATCCGTCCCTCTATCTCCTCTAAGCCAAGAACTATTATACCCGATGCAAGAAATTCCTCGACTCCGAAACGACTTAATTGTTTACTACCTGTTGGAATTTCACTTGTCATTATCGTGGTTAACTTACCAGTCTTTTCTATGGCAAAGACCATTTCTCGTAAAAATTCTCTAGCATATAGGACGTCATCCTTTGACCCACCGTATATCAGTGGAGCTATAGGATCTATGACTAACCTTCTAGCTCTAACTTCTTTAGCGTTTTTAATTATAGATTCGATGACGTACTTAGGCTCTATTTTCTTCCTCTCATCTCTTAGATAGATTTTACTGAAGTGGGTTCTCATATCGAGAAAGAGAAGCTTCCTTGCCTTTATCAGTGGTGTTACATCCCAACCGAATTGCTTAATACCTTTAATAAGCTGGTCGGTAGGTTCGTCTATAGCTATATAAACTCCAGGTTCTCCATGAAGAGCTCCATATATTAGAAACTGTAAAGAGAAAATTGTCTTTCCACTTCCAGTTTCGCCTGCAATTAAGTAAGTCTTGCCTCTTAAAAAACCTCCACCTAATATTTCATCTAAATATGGTATACCCGTTGAAGTATAATAATCTCGAAATTCTGCTGGTAATTTGTATGAGACTAAAGTTGAAAACGAGCTTAAAAATTCCTCATTTAGTTGGTACTGTTGTTGAGAGTAAGATGCAACTGTTTTAATATTTTCCTTTTCTTTAAGCGCGGGATTATAAGCTAATTCCTCGGTTCGCAAGGTTCCACTCTCTGCATTATTAGGCTTCCCCTTCTCAGTTAATATAGGCTTTACTATCGATGAAGATTTGCTTTGATTTGATCCCGGCTCTATACACGGTGGTTTTTCTGGATTTTCAATTTTTTTCATTAGTTTAAGACAGTAACCTCTACTTGGTGTATAGTAGATGCATCTCCTACATGATCGTACGGCCATGCTTTAACCTCTATTCTATTTATTAGAAATAGAGTTCTCATAATTAAACTCATCTTTAAAATATCTCTTTACGTGTGTTCTGCAATAGCCGTTACCTAAGTCTAGGCTTAAAAGATATACTTACTCCAAGCTTTCTACCTAATCTTTCAATTTTTCTTCTAACTTTACTGGTTAATAATACGTTGTAATATTCAGGATCTACATGTATAATCACATTGCCATTTTTGGAAATCTCTATTTCGATATCTTCATCTGGTATGTATTTTCTAAGAGCAGTATAGATAGCGGTTTCTACACGCCTTTCTCTAGCGGTTCTAGTTTTTTTAACAGGAACCACGAATGTTCTCTCTCCGAAAACGTAAAGCTCATACTCCGGTTCACCAGTTAAAAAGTCTTTAACTACTACGACAGGTCTAGCTAAATCTGCTTCTCTTAAACCATGCGGTATCTTTACTACGGTCTCTAACTCATAAACTTTTTTCACTTGTCCATTTTCTATAAACACAACAGTATCAATGATTGAGGGTATCATACCAAGTTCTACTCTGCCTACGAACCTCTGAATAGCATCTATCGGGCTTGTAGCATGCACGACTCCAACCATACCTACGCCAGCTAGTCGAAGGTCTGCATAAAGTTCGAAGTCTTTAGTATCTCTCATTTCATCGAAAAACGTGTAGTCAGGCCTGGATAGAAGTAGTACATCGTGTACTTCTTCCGAAGTGCCATGACTTTTAGAATATTGAGTAATTTCATCGGGTAGTTGCATATCTCTGGGAGATTCGATTGTCTTAATTATTCTTCCTTTCCTGTGATAATACTCTGCCAAAGCCTGAGCAAACGTAGTTTTACCCATCCCAGGCGCACCTGCTATTAAAATTCCTTCTGCCTGTTTCTCGAGCCTACGAACAAGTTTAGCTGGAAGTTTATAGTCTTCTAGAGATAACTTTGCGATAGGTCTCACTGCTGTAACTTCAATACCGTCAGAGAAAGGCGGTCTTGTGATAACTACCCTATAATTTTCTAATTGAACTATAGTAGAACCGGGACGTTCGACTTCTATAAACGCTTTTTGCGACGTCTTCGCAGCTTCTATTATTTCTCTAACTATTTCTTCTATTTCTGCTCTACTCATCGGAGTATCGCGGAGTGGCACGAAACGCCATTTTCCAGGAATACCTTTTTTAGCATATGGACAGACGTTTTCCTTTAAGTGCACAGACATGGTGTCGTTATCAAAGAAATTGTCTAAAAATAATCGTTCTGAATCCTTATCTTTAACAAAAATCACTTGGATTCCCAAAGCTTTGGCAGTTTGAACTCTTAATGGATTTGGAGTTATAAGAACAGCGTTTAATTCTAAAGCAAGATCTCTTACAACGTCGTTTAAATCTACATCTCTCTTAAACCTATAGCCCTCAGGCAACTCCCGAATATACTCTATGTCAACTTTAGGATTTTTACTAATGACTTCTCTTAGCATCGTCAATTCCTGGAGTCCCACCAGTCCTTGACTGCTCCCTTCTCTAGCCATTCTTTCGAAATAGTCGATTATTAGCATGTGAACTAGTATTTTTCCTCTTATCTCGTTTTTCTTAACTAGTCTCCTAACTGCCCCTCTCAGTATGGCGTCTACGTCCGGTATGTATATCTCTTCAAGCATGACCATAACCTTTTTAAACCTAATCTCGACAGCAAACAACACTATTTAAGTGTTGCGTTTAGCTACTATAATTCGCAAATTGGGGAAGATTATGAAGATAAAACAGGGAGATTATGTACTGCTATATCTTGATAAGAGAAGAAAATACCTAGTAAAGGTAGTACCCGGAAAGGAATTTCATACTCATAAAGGAATATTGAGACTAGACGATGTAGAAGGTAAAGAATACGGTGACATTGTCAAAACACATTTAGGTGTAAGCTTTAGAATACTAAAACCGTTGCTTCTAGATTATGTGAAAAAATTCAAAAGAGGTACACAAGTGATATACCCTAAGGATGCTGCTTTGATGATAGTCATGGCGGGCATAGGACCTGGCTCTAGAGTTGTCGAAGCTGGTACAGGCACTGGGGTCCTAACGGCATTACTTGCCCATTTTGTGAAACCGCACGGCCTAGTGTATAGCTATGATATCTCAAAGAAAAATCTAGAAAATGCCAAAAGAAATTTGAAAGCTGTAGGATTAGATAGGTGGGTTGTGCTAAAACTAGGTGACGTAACCGAAGAGATAGAAGAAAAAAATGTTGACGCTGTATTTCTAGATCTTCCATCACCTTGGTTAGCTGTAGAAAATTCCTATAGAGCATTACGACATGGCGGAATTTTCGTTAGCTTTTCTCCCACCATAAATCAAGTAGAAAAAACGGTTGAAGCTTTAAAATCTCAAGACTTTATCGATTACGACGCAGTAGAGGTGATTCTTAGAAGATATAAAGTAGAACGCGGGAGTACTCGTCCAGAAACTTTTATGATAGGTCATACAGGATACATCGTCTTTGCCAGAAAACCCTAAGGGCACTTAATTTATAAAATCGGCCTCTAGCGATCCATCCATCATATTTATAGTCAGTGGAGGTTCATGTCATCACGATTCAGTGCAGGTCAGTTTCTCCATCTATTGTAATTATAGTCATGAAACGTTATATAGTTATTCATCAATGCCACTATTCTATCATTGCTTCCCGCTCCTTTCTCTGTTTTTCAATTTTGACTAGCCTTGTAATATAGCCTGCTACTCTATTCCTAAGGGTTTTAGATCGTATATCGGTTAGCTCTGCAACCATTTGCTTATTATGCTCGAAATTGTCCGTGAACTTATCAGGGTATAGGCTTAACAATTTCCGTGCTGCTCTCTTTATATATAGCGGTCTAACTTTTCCCAAGATACCACCGAAACAACCTTTCATAACGTTCTTTAATATTTTTCCCTTCTAAACACGGTATTTAAGATATTTTTAATACTTCATTGTAATGCATGCCTCTTGTATAGAAATATACATGTATATATCTTTAATTTTTCATTACACTAACATTTTAAAATATCTATATCGCATAGTTTCATGGTTTCCAGAGTTAATAGAGCTAATGTGCTTTATAGAAGTTATGATGAAGTTAAGGCGCTTGTCGTCTTAACTATAATCTCTTTCATACGCAAAACGAAAGGAAGTGCGATAACATTTACCGCTAAAAAGATAGCAGTATCGGCCGGACTTCCGGCACAACCTGTTATACTGACCTTAGTAAAGGATGTATTGGAAAATCTAAGCAAAGAAGGACTAATAGATGTATACAGTAGAACCAGTCATGGTGTTAAATACATGATAACTAAATCAAGTGCCCTTTGGTTAATAGCTAAAGGAGAAAAGAAGAAACCTTTAAGAAGCTCTTACTTAGAGACCATAATTCCGATGATAACCAAGCGCAAAAGCATTTTAAAGTAAATAATTCAAGTAATCTTAATGAGATAAACTTGTTTGAAGTTAAAGGTCTTGAGAAAACATCTCTAACAAGAAGGGAAATTGAACAAGCAATAATAGTAATTAGAAATCTAGCAGAAAATGCGGGTTATCGAATCCCAGAGTATATGCTGGTTCTATTTCTAGATGAAAAAGAGTACGACAATATGTTAAAATATAAGGATCTCAGAGAAGTGGAAGAAGGAATACTTGTATCTAATGGAGATTTTGTCGCAATTAAAAGTGTTTATCTTCCCGTAAAGCTATTAGAGAAAGTGTTTATAGGCATTTTAACCGTCTTCCACTATAATACATTCCTTGTATATGACATAAATGTTGCTAAAGAATTTCTGAAAGAAAAATATTTGTATTTCCTCTCGCTGGTTTACAAAGAGACTTAATGCGCGTTCTATTGACTACTATACCCGGTTTGGAAGACATTGTTGTAAAAGAAATTGAAGAAAAAATCGAATCTTTAAGAAACATAAACTACAAAAAACTAAGTGGTAGGATCTATATTTCTATAGGAAAGGATGACAAGTCATTACTTCAAAAATTACACGAACTTAGATGTATTGAAAGAGTTATACTTATACTTGGAGAAGGAGAATCTTCAAAAGAAAATATCGACATTTATTTAGACAGCGAGCTAGTTTCTAAATTCCTAGGCCCACGAATGACATTCATGGTTCGAAGTCTGAGAATTGGAGAACACACATTTACCTCTACTGATATAGCAGCTATCTTAGGTAAGAATATTCAGGAAGCTATTTATGAAAAATGGCGATTCTATCCAGAGGTTTCTCTCAGCGATCCAGATATTATATTCTATATCGAAATAGTGGAAGATGTTCATCGCTGGGGAATAGATTTGACTGGTCTAAATGCCTTACATAGGAGGAAGTATAGAGTATACGTACATCCTTCCTCGCTCAATCCTATAATAGCCTATTGCATGTGTAGAATAGCTAGAATAAATGAGAAAAAGAGAATTTTAGATCCAATGTGCGGTAGTGGGACTATTTTAATAGAAGGAAAGTACCTTAACCCACACGTAAAGGCTTGGGGATTGGACATAAATCCTCAGCATATCGCTGGAGCCCGTTTAAACGCTGAAGAAGCAGGAGTAGAGATAAAATTTGAAACAGCAGACATAGCAGATATTGATGAATTATTCCCACCTTCCTTTTTCGATGCAATAATCACCAATCCCCCCTTTGGCATACGTGAAAAGTCAATCTACACTCTTTCACGTTTATATTCTCTCCTAGTCGAAAAATCCAAAAAGCTTTTGAGAAAAGAAGGAATTCTCTGTGTTTTGACACCTAGAAAAAAGCTCTTATTAAATATTTTAGCTAAACATAACTTCTTCATAGAAAAGACTTTCACCTTGAGACATGGAGGAATTACATCTTTCATAATAACAGCTGTTAAATCTAGCTAGCTTGAGACGAAACTCTTAAAATTATGAAGAAAGAATAAAGTATGGGCCCGTAGCTCAGTTGGATAGAGTGCCGGCCTGCGGTAGCAAATGCTGTAGATAGCCGGTGGTCCCGGGTTCGAATCCCGGCGGGCCCGCTGAAGTGATAAAGAAGACTTTTCAGTCGTTAGCACGCAAGATTTAAATAATGCTGAGAATATCTCATACCAGACTCGCATAGGGGATAGGTATGTCTCAGAAGAAGAAACCGCACCTTAACTTAGTAGTAATAGGGCATGTAGACCATGGAAAGTCCACGCTAATGGGGCACGTACTATATCTTACCGGCTTCGTTGACGAAAGAACGATAAAGGAATATGAAGAACAAGCAAAGCGCCTCGGTAGAGAATCGTGGAAGTTCGCTTGGATTTTAGATAAATATAAAGAAGAAAGGGAAAGAGGACTAACCATAGACCTTGGTTTTTATAAGTTCGAAACGACAAAATACGAATTTACGATAATAGATGCTCCTGGTCATAGAGACTTCGTCAAAAATATGGTCACTGGCGCAAGCCAGGCAGACGCGGCATTGCTAGTTGTCTCAGCAAAAGAGGGAGAATACGAGGCAGGCATTAGTCCAGCTGGACAAACTAGAGAACACGTATTCCTGGCCAAAACAATGGGCATTAACCAATTAGTGGTAGCTATTAACAAAATGGACACTGTTAACTATAGCGAGGAGCGATACAATGAAGTTAAAGAGGGCATAGCTAGACTCTTAAGAATGGTCGGGTACAAAATTGATAAAATACCTTTCGTACCTGTATCTGGGCTTTACGGTGATAATATAATAAAACGGAGCGAAAACATGCCATGGTACAAGGGGCCTACTTTAATCGAAGCTTTAGATATGTTTGAAGAACCAGTCAGACCTATTGATAAGCCCTTAAGAATCCCCATTCAGGATGTTTATAGTATTAAGGGTGTTGGCACTGTACCTGTAGGGAGAGTAGAAACCGGAGTACTGAAAGTAGGAGATAGAGTAATCTTCATGCCTCCGAAAATTGTAGGTGAGGTAAAATCAATTGAAACTCATCATGTTAGAATAGATCAAGCAATACCCGGCGATAACATAGGATTTAACGTTAAAGGTGTGTCCAGAGATCAGGTCCGGAGAGGCGATGTTGCCGGACATCCCGATAAGCCACCAACTGTGGCAGAAGAATTCGTAGGAAGAATATTCGTCCTCTTCCATCCCACGGCAATTGCTGCCGGCTATACACCAGTACTACATGTTCATACAGCGACTGTACCTGTCAGATTTATAGCCCTTGAAAAGAAGATAGATCCCAGGACTGGCTCCACTATAGAGGATAACCCGGCCTTTATAAAACAAGGCGACGCAGCATTAGTTAGATTTAAACCATTAAAGCCAGTAGTAATTGAAAAATACTCGGAAATACCGCAACTCGGCAGGTTCGCCATTAGAGACTCCGGAAGGACGATAGCTGCCGGAACAGTAGTGGATATAAAGAAAAGCGAATAAATTTCTTTTGATTTAAATTTCCAGAGGTATTCTTAAAATGCCTAGAATCGTCAGGATAAAACTAGTCAGCACCTCGGTCAAAGATCTTAACGAAGTATGTGAAGAAATTAAAAGAATAGCTAGGAAGACTGGCGTTAAGATGAGGGGTCCTATACCGCTACCCACCAAAAGGTTGATGGTAACAGTACGACGAGCACCCTCAGGTCAAGGAACACACACATTCGATCACTGGGAGATGAGAATACATAAGAGAATCATCGATATGGACGCCGATGAAAGAGCTATGAGACAACTGATGAGAGTAAGAGTACCTCAAAACGTAAGAATAGAAATAGAATTGAAGTAGGGAAACTTTAATTACACAGCGTTGACAGTAAATACTCGCCGGGGTGGCCGAGTGGACTAAGGCGCGGGCCTAGCCTAACGGCGCCCAGTGAGAGTCCGTGTCCCGCCAGGGACGCCCGGGTTCGAATCCCGGCCCCGGCGTATGAATTGGTGATGAAGCATGAATAAAAAATATGTATTTTTATCACATACAGCTGATGCATATTTTGCAGCTTATGGAAAAACTCTAGAAGAAGCTTTTGAAAATGCAGCGTTAGCAATGTATGAAGTGATGACAGATACTAGTAAGGTGGCTCCAAGCATAGAAATACAAGTAGAAGTGAAGGGGTTTGACGAGTATTCCTTACTTTATAACTGGTTAGAAGAGCTCCTCTTTTATACTGATAGCGAGCAACTAGTTTTTTCGGAGTTTCATGTGGAAAAGATCGAGAAGGAAAACGAAGAATATGTATTAAGAGGCACTGCTAAAGGAGAAAAATTCGACTCTTCGAAGCACGAGTCTAGAAATCAAGTAAAAGCTGTCACATATTCTCTAATGGAAATAAATAGAAAAAATTCACTTTATGAAGTGAAAGTTGTCCTAGATCTATAATCTCCAAGAAAAACTTAATTAGGAATATCTTGATTAGTGTTAAAGAACTCGGTGATAAATATGCCTAGACGACCATGGCGTTGTTACAGAAGATTTGACACACCACCTTATACTAGAAAAGAGTACATACGAAGCATACCGCATGTTCAAATACCTAAGTTTACACTAGGTAATATACATGGCAAATATAACATGGTATATCGGCTAGTAGTTATGGAAGCTGGACAGATAAGCCAGAATGCACTTGAAGCAGCTAGACTTGGAGCCTATAAGTACCTTACCCGCAAACTTGGCGAACAAAACTTCTTCATGAAAATCGTAATTTATCCTCATCACATAATAAGAGAAAACAAGATGATGGCTATGGCCGGTGCTGATAGATTACAAGATGGAATGAGACTATCCTTTGGTACTCCAATAGGAAGAGCCGCCAGAGTGAGGAAAGGCCAGACTGTTATTGTGGTTAAAGCGGATGAAAGCCAGATTGAGATAGTAAAGGAGGCGTTAAGACGAGCCGCTTCTAAACTTCCTCTGAAATGTAAGATATTCGTAGAGCCAGGCGGTAACTAGCGACTTTAGCTAAGGTAGGCCTTTATGTATGAAGTTCACAGACGTCGTATAGAGGCATGTACGTATATATGGAGTGTTCTGCTTAAGAAAACATTTAAGGAAAGAAAGCAGGTAGTGACATTTCTCGAAAAAGTGTATAAGCAATATAATATTGAACCTATTAGAGGTAAAACTAAGATTGAAATTTTTGACAAAGAAATGGCTACTCTCTATCTAGTGGGAAAGTATGGGCTTGGATTTAATCCCCATGACTACGGCGATATTTTCAATAATATTTTTACAGTTGAGTTAAAGAGCGAGCGAACCGCTGATATCATACTGAGTGGAGGTGATCCAGAACAGGCAATTAAAGAAAATATGGGAGATATTGATGAAAATTTAGTTTTTAGAGTTATTAGATTGATTTTCACGGCATCCTTACTCGGATTTAGAGATGAAAAAGATCTAGTTAAGCTCTTAGAAAAACTTGAAGAACGATTTCCTCAATACGGAAAGAGATTTTTAAGATTTAAGAAATTTTACATCGCATTTAGAATAGCAGAAGGTGTCGCAATTGGAAAAATCAGAAACAGACTTGAAAAAGAGGCTTTAAAACATGCTCTCTGTATAAAGCTTAATGCTACACGAGCCGCTCCTTCAGATAGTCTAGTTAGGGAAATAGCTGTAAATGTGCTAAAAGCCGACGAGGCAGAAGTTAATGATGCTCTTAAAATAGATCGGATCGAGCTAAGTCTTTAAATTCTTTTCAATATAAGAGTATACTCTTCTAAACACTGTTATTAAAGAGTATATCTCCTCCTTAGATGTATTAGCCCTACTTAGTATCCTCCGAAGAACAAGTTTTGCTTTCTCAGTTTTATGCGATGGAACCTGGCTTTTTTCGAAAATTAATGAGAAATAATCCAGTAAAAGCTCTCTTTCTCTTTTAGATGCAATATTCACAGTTCTTGATCTATATTTTAACTCTCTAAAGATGATATAAGCTATTATAGCTACTGCATGTGAGAGATTTAGTGTTGAATACTCTATATTGGCAGGAATATAAACTAAGAGATCGGATTTTTTAATTATCTCGTTAGTTAAGCCTATGTCTTCTCTTCCAAAGAGAATGGCTATTTCTCCTCTAATTTTGGATAGCATTTTTACGAGATCTTCAGGAGTTAGCGACCTTCTATGGTAACCACTACTTAAAGGACTTTTCCCAGAAGTTGAAACTACTAAGTCAAAATTTTCGAATACTTCATCTAAAGACTCTACGCATTGCGCTTTATCTAAAATCTCTCTTCCATGCATGGCATACCTATAAGCAGTATCCCCTATTTCACAACGTGGATTTACAAGTATAAGATTTACTAAACAGAAATTTTTCATAATCCTTGCTACATAGCCTATGTTTATCTCGTATAGAGGCTCTACAAGGACTATAGCTATATTTTCTATCTTCAATTTTACCCCCTAAACTGATAATTATAAACTGCACTAGGCTTCTTAAAATTAATTCATATATCGTCTAATATTATTATAAACAATCAGCTATTCTTAGATGCTATTGTTTATCTTAACGAAAAACAGTAGACCAACTTTATTAACCGATCAATTACTATACGATATAACAATGAGAAAGAAAACTAAAACTGAGCTCTTAGCTAAAGCACTATCTTCAGAAAAGCGAGTAAAGATACTATTTGTAATAGATGCTCATGGACCTTTGAGATTTTCCGAGCTTAAGGAGAAGCTAAGTATAAAAAGTTCTGGAGAACTAAACTATCACTTAACACTTTTAAAAGAAGTAAATATGGTAGATTTAGATTATAGTTATGGGCAAAGACGTTACACGTTAACTCCCTTAGGCAAAGAAACCGTTGAACTACTGAAAAGGCTTGAAGGAGAACTGCTAAAACAAGAATTAGGGATTTATATAATCGACAAGTATGGACTAGCCGTTAAATATGATACCTCCATTCTAATCGACGTACTCAAGGATGAATTTGATATACGGGGTAAGCATATACGAACTGTACGTGCCGATGTTGAACAGATATTAAGCGAACTTGACAAGGCTTATTATGAAAAATGGGAACTCGATCAAATAATTCTTTCAGTTCTCCTGAAGAACAATTTGATGAATTACTTTATGAAAAACACCTTTGTGGGTTTTAGAAAAAAAGAATTAGACCGTATATTGAATAAAAAAACATCATTCACAAATACTAACGAAGAAATTCGTAATCAAGTAATAGCATTTTATAATTTACTCTATAAAATTCCAGGAAATGTGAAAACTCTCATTAGAAATGGAATATTCTATATTTCGCATTTACACGAATGGACTTTAAAAAGCGAAGCTATAATCTTAGATACTCCCTATGTAATGAAAGGCTATCATCCACTAGATCTTTATAACTTATTATTATTTACGAAAAAATTAGCGCATTCACTTTTTCTAAGAAAATTCAATAAGATATTATACGACACGTCAATTCGTCAGAGAAAGTTCCAAATAGAAGAATTTTTAGCTAAAAACTTTAGAACCTTAAATTTAATATGGGATGATTTAAAATATGAAAAAATAGCCGTAGAAATCCTTATTGAAGATGACTCTGAATTAGTAGAGTTCGACAGAATTCTGCTACGGCAAATACTTCTCGAAGAATATCAAGGTCCGCCTATAGTTCTGAATATTAAAAGTAAAAAAGCCTTCAGAGAGCTATATGATGTTGTTTATGATTTAGCAAGGAAACACATACCGATAACTCTGGTAAATAATACTGCTAAATATAACTTTATAGCTGCAATCTCCCATATTCTAAGAGAGGAAAATTGCAAAGATATAACTATAATAGAGAGTTCATACAACTTATTGCTTCCATCATTAGCAGTATTCTCTAGGAGAGATAAAGCTATAGCTGAGGACTTTTTAAATAATACACTTTCTTGTCTCGATAACTTAATAAATAAAAAGAGAGAATATCTTCGAGAAAACGTTCTTCTGAGAAAACTACAGAAAATTTCAGGCAATCTCGCTTCAATCGATTCAACTAACGTTCTTTCTATTCTCGGAGGAGAAATGGCAACTCATGTATTGTTAGCAGATTTAAATAATAAAAAATCCTCCACATCAGTCATTAGAATTCTCAAGAACCTCGTAGATAGATTTAGAGATCTAGAAAAAATAGGGGAAAAATCGAATATCTGCTACTCCACCTCTGAAATAAACCTATATGAGATAAATTTCAGAGCCCTTACTTATAGAGCCAAAGAATTTAACATTCAACTTCCACCTTTCGAAGAATTCAATTTATTGAGTCCATTTTCTAAAACACCGCAAAGCTTGAGAGAGAGAGTAATGAACGCAACACAACTTTTTAGGGAAACAAAGATACCAGACATCTTTACCTTAGAATTTACCGATCCATTTCCTGCTCTTGAAAACTTCAGTGAATTATTAAAAAAACTCTTGAATTTAGATGTCAAGGTGATCAGTTTATCCTATGATTACACACAGTGTGAATACTGTGGTCATAAAACATCTCGCTATACCGATATATGCCCGAATTGTCTATCAGTAAAGCCATATGTAGTTCATTATGGAAAAATAATAATTGATTACCGTCCCCTAAATCATATTCCTAAAATTGCAAAAGAAGAATACCTAAGAAGAAATAGGATAAATGACATAAATTTAAGAAAAGAGCTTCCGTCTATCTAGCTCTTCATTGACTATTGTAATACAATGAGTAGTAAAGTAAACTTTAGGACCTAAGCTTATGGCCTGAATTTTCATTTTTTTAAGAAACAATTCACTTTCTTTGTCTAGACCTATGTGATCTCCTAGAATAAAGACCAAGCTCTTTCCCTTTGGAAAATCTATGTCTCTAATATCTACTCCATATCTTTCTAAGTAATAGACAACCGCCTGAGGATTTCGGACATATTCCGACACGATTTCCTTGAAACTCTTATTTTCTAAATAGAAACCTTTAATCTTCTCGCCTTTAAATAATCTTAGAAAAATCTCGCCAATGCTAATCTCGCTCTCTGGAAGCTCTTCAACTTCGCTTCCAACTACTTTGAGAAGTTTAGGAGGGTTCGGAGGGCCTTCTAGAACACATAAAAATGTCACGTTTTCCCTAGTTCCATTTGACAATCTTAAAGCGGCAAGAATAGCTCTGGCTATGACATCTAATCTGCCGCTAGAACTGGCAAAAGACTTTATATTAAAATCGGGTGAAGTACGGGCTTTAGAAGCTTTTATAAGAAAAATCCTCATCCTATTGGTCCACGCTTCTTCCTCTCAGCTTCAGGTCTGATCTTTATAATGCCTCTGAAAATTGCACATCTAATACACAGGTATTTAGTAACTCTATAAACTGGAATTATGGCTCCTTTAGACCTAAGCTCTCTGGCAAGCTGGGGATCCACAGGGCTCATAGCTTTAGTATACTTTACGGCTTTAGACCTAGGAATAAGAGCACCACACTCGTCGCACTGAATCATATCCTCCCTTCCTTTACCGCCTTTACGCCTTCCTCTGCTTTTTCTTTTCTTCGGCATATCAACCCCACCAAATCAAGATAAAACCCACTAATATACTTTCTCAAGCAACTCTTCGTAAACTTTATATCTTTGAAAAATAGTTCTTAGACCGGGGCCCGTAGCTCAGCTAGGTAGAGCACCCGGCTCATTTCGCTAAACCGAGAGCAAAACCGGGGGGTCGCGGGTTCGAATCCCGCCGGGCCCACCACTGAATTCTAATTTTTACAAAGAAATCATTTTGATCACAAATATTTCAAGTAACGTACTAGGACTAAGTACGTAAATTCTAAACATTACATTATACAAAACATGAAAATTCTATAATCTAATCGGCAATTCTATTGATTAGAAAAACTTATTTGCGACGTTCTACATCTCACGAGGTAGAGTTTAGACTAACTAAATCTCGACAGATCAGTGTCGCGCCAGACAAAGCAATATTATGACAACTGGGTTTAGGGAGGAGAAATGGAAATACGCTATGATGGCGGAATAGTGATCAGCGAAAAATCTTGTAAAATTCTCTTAGACCCTCAAAGTCTTCCCTCGTTTAAACCAAGCGTAATAATAGTATCTCATGCCCATACTGATCACTACAACCTCAAAGTGCTTAGGCGC
>QMRG01000010.1 GCA_003649235.1 Thermoprotei archaeon
CACATTCACCATAGAGCAGTAATTTTCTCTTTTCTCTGAATCTTTTAGAGCAAACATTAACAGTCATAAATTCCCTATAGACCGGGAAATCCTCCACCTTCTTCACCTAATTATTTTATAACTAGTCTCTACTACAGCTCCGCCCTTCTTCACCATAATGCTAGCTGAACAATATTTCTCTTGAGAAAGTTTTATGACCCGTTTTAGTTTTTCCTCGTCTACATCGCCTTTAACTATATACTCTATACGGACCATCGTAAAGACTCTTGGAGGCTCTTCTCTCCGCTCGGCGCTAGCTTTAACTTCTAAAGATTCAAAATTTTGCCTCATCTTTCGCAATATCATGGCTATATCGAAAGCTGTACACGCCGCTATACCAGCTAGAACAAGCTCCATAGGAGATGGACCGAGATCTTTACCACCATATTCTGGCTTAGTATCTATAATTATTCCATGACCCGAAAGAGTTTCAGCTAGAAAAGTCATACCTTCTACTAATTTCACCCTTACCTTCATACTCCACCCTCGAGAATACTAACTTTATAGTATGGATGAGATACACTCGTATTCCACATATATTATATTTACCAGGGAAAGGAGAAAATCATTTTATTGTAGCGAAATAGCAGAAACGAGCAAGCATGATAGATAAAAATGCAGTTGGCGTTATAGTCAGAGTAGCAGTTATCTCCATAGCTGTACACGCTGCAATGAAACTCTTCCCCTTCTATCCAGGTTTTGCTCAGCTAGCTCTTTACTTGGTGATATGTCTGTTATCCTTCAAACATCCGAGACTTGCCTTGATAGCTATTTGGTTAGGAATGCTGCCAGCGGTGGCCTACTACAGTCCAGGTTTAGCGTTGCTTCACTTGATATTGACTATTCCTTTGGGATCTCTAATTAGACAACACTGGTTTGCCGGCGCCCTATATATCATACTCGTAAGCTTAAGCATAACAGAACAGTTTATGGGTCAGTTTTTAGCTGCCGTATTAATAGCTTCCGCGCTTTTCTTCCAACCTTTAACGGCCGCCTTACTCGGATTCATGTACTCTTCATCAGTACTTGCTCTTATAACATGGCTTTTCCCGGCGGGTATAGTGAATAGAGGTTTTATACTAGCACGTGCAGAAGGACTAGTATTACATCCTAAACCAGCTCTGGCCGATTTAAATA
The DNA here is from genome assembly GCA_003649235.1 of Thermoprotei archaeon. GTDB lineage: Archaea > Thermoproteota > Thermoprotei > Thermofilales > B69-G16 > B69-G16. Next base: position 1,177 of record QMRG01000010.1, read on the forward strand.
TAGGCGGCTATTTGACCCTCGTATTCTCTAACGCGGCTATAGAACAAGCCGCCACTCTCTTAGAAACTCTATACCTGAACTTACTCTCTTATGGCGTAATGCCACTGAGCTTAATAGCCGCTTTTACCCTAGCCCCCTATACCCTGGCTTCGCTTGGAGGAAGAGATTTTTCAAAGTGGAAAATAGCGGCTACCTCTCTCGTGGCTTCAGGAGTTTTAGCGGCCGTGTTTTCAGCAACAGCATATACAATATTTTCTATGCCTATAGACTTGGATTTCTATGTACCATTTATCTTCATGACTTTGGCATTCTCTTTAACTGCAGGCAGCATTGCTGGTATTGTGCATAAAATTAGAGAAGAAGAAATGTTTAGCACTAAATTGACTAGCATGGGTTTGTTCGTTCCAGTTAAAAGTCAGAAAATATCATTTGATGATATAGGAGGACTAGAAGAAGTTAAAGCCCAGTTATATGAATCTATAATCCTTCCTTTAAAGAAAAATAATTTAGCGAAAAAGTTTAAGCTATCAATTCCTAAAGGTATTCTACTATTCGGCCCGCCGGGTTGCGGGAAGACTTTGATCATGAAAGCCCTAGCTTCTCAGTTGAGAATGAAATTTATTCACGTTAAGTGCAGCGATATAATGAGCAAGTGGTATGGAGAAAGTGAGCAGAAGCTGGCCAGATTGTTTACACTAGCGCGTAGAGAATCTCCTTGTGTGCTATTCTTCGATGAAATCGATGCTATAGCTAAAAAGAGAGATGCCTATTCGACAGACGATGTAGCGCCTAGGCTCCTCAGCATTATACTCAGCGAAATGGACGGTATGGAGCCCTTTGACGGCGTCTTAGTCGTCGGCGCTACCAATATGCCTGAAGTTCTAGACCCAGCAATTCTAAGGCCTGGTAGATTCGATAAGGTAATTTACGTACCGCCTCCCGATAAAAAAGCCAGAGAAAAAATATTCAAAATTCACTGTAAAGGCTTGCCATTAGCTTCAGACGTGGATTTCTCCGTTTTAGCGGAGATGACGGAACGTTTTAGCGGAGCCGACATCGCTGCTGTCGTAAAAGAAGCTTCTCGAAGAGCTCTAAAAGATTCCATAAAGGGAAGAAGTAGGTTAATAGGTTTAGGAGATTTCATAGCCGTTATTAAGAAGTTTAAGCCTAGCATTACTTATGAAATGCTGGAGAAATACGAGAAGTTCAGGATGGATTATGAACGGATAAAAAGCACCTCTCGGCGAACAGTTTTAATGACGCCGATAAAGCTAGATAACGTAATTGGGCTTGAAAACGTAAAGACAGAAATTTTAGATACTATTCTCATACCTTTGAAGCATTCGCATCTGCTAGAGAAATACAGGATACGCCAGGCTAAGGGAATTTTACTCTTCGGGCCTCCTGGTTGTGGAAAGACCATGTTAGCAAGGGCTTTGGCTAGCGAGTTAAAGGTCGAATTTATAGAAGTCCAATGTAGCGATATTACTTCAGGTGAAAATCCAGAATTAAATCTCAAAAAAGTATTCTCTAGAGCTAGGGAAAATGCTCCAGCGATATTGTTTTTAGATGAGATAGATGCCTTGGCTCCTTCTAGAATTGGTTCATCGGAAAGATCAAGGAGGTTAATAGCTCAACTTTTAATTGAAATGGACGGTATAAGGAATTTAAAAAACGTAGTCGTGCTAGCCGCCACTAACAGGCCGTCTAGCTTAGACCCTGCCTTACTTAGACCGGGAAGATTTGATAAAATACTATATGTGCCGCCTCCTAACAGAGAGGCTAGAATCGCATTATTTAAGAAAGAACTTGCTGATACGGCCGTGGAAAATCTAAACTATGAAGCTCTAGCGGATCTAACAAAAGGTTACTCTGCTGCTGATATTGTGTATATATGTAATGAGGCTAAGATGAAGGCCGCTAAGCGTTCACTATCAGGTGGAGAACCCGAAGTTACGTTTACGGATTTGATAACTATCATCGAGGCTACAAGTCCGAGTATAACGGACGAGATGCTAGCGGAGTACTACGACTTTTACATAAGATATAAAAGGCCTATTCAAATATCCAATTTTATCAAAAAATCCTAGAACAAAAATCTTCTAGGAAAATGTCGACGAAGGACATATAAGAGGGTTTACAGCTATTAGACCACATCCATAGTGAACTAAGGGGATCTTATGACCGTAATGAGATTAGAGGATATTCCCTTTATGCATTGGGGGATTATAACAAAATACAATTTCTCTCCGGACTACGCCAAGTATATACCTAGGAAAAGATGGGATCCATTAACTTCAGTAGAAATAAAGTTGTATGATGAAATAACTAGACAGCTTGTTGGCATAGGGAAAAGAAAAGGACACTTTTCTTACATAAGTCCGGTTAGAGGAAAGAGGCCAAAAGGAGGAGCGGCAAAAGACGTATTTCAAAAGATAATAACTGGAGAAGATTACGCCATTTTTATAGCTATAGACGATAAAGTTAGAAGTGACCCTTTTTCTTTGTCTCCGGAATTGCTAAACGTGGAAAATAGTAAAGCTGTTACGATAATTAATAGGTTCCCGGCGACGGTGAGATTCATAGACAAGGAAATTCTTGAAAAGGTAAAATCTTTGATAGAAGATGAATTTACGCGTATTGCATTCGGAATAAATCTGATAACTTTTCCTGTAAAGTATAGCGAAACTCTAGGCGACATCGATTTTGAAGATTTAGTAGCCATGTTTAAATCGATGAGAACTGCTATAAATAAGGTAGTAGAAGTTGCTTACAAGAAAAGAATCGATCTACTTCCAGTTTACCCCTTTTTCAATATAGGTCCTATGGCGGGTGGAAGTCAACCTAGGCTACACTCTCAAGTATATATAGATTTGAATCTGGACGGACATGGAGCCTTAATGGAGAATATATTGCAGGCTTTTGACGAGATGAGAAGCAGAGGTATATGCTATTTATGTACGAGCAAGCACGAAGATAGAGTAGTTTATGAAAATAGCACTTGGATAGTCTGGGCCTCCCTCTCTCCCCGCAGAAATTACCATCTAAGATTAGCGCCTAAACGTCATGTGGAAACGTTCATTGAACTAGACAATTTTGAACTAGAAGGGCTCGCGGACGCTTTAATAAAGATATCGAGAGGATTAGATAAGTTGAACGTAGAACGTAATAGAAACGTGCTTATATACTCCAATCCTATAGGCTACAACTCGATATTCCATTTATACATAGACCTTATACCATTTGAGAAGATAGGAGGTATAGAAATGCTCGACTCTTGTAGAGTCGCCAGGATAGCGCCCGAAGACGTTGCAGCGGAACTGAGAGAAATCTTGAAAGAAATCTAATTTTCCGGAAGGAAAGTTTATATTATAGAAACGGATTGAGTTGTGACCGTCATGAGCGAGAGAATACGGATATGCGTGAGCTTGGAAAGCGAAAGCCCTTGGCTTGTGAACAAGATATTGCAGAATTTAGTAGAGAAAGGCGTCGATTTAGCTGAGGTTAAAATACCTATCTCCGGAGAGAAAATCGGAAATTTGGAAAGAGTTATAGGAAATTACTCAAGCAAGCTTATCGTAAAACCTGTCTTTGAAAATAGACATGGATTTCCAGTTCTGAAACGTGTCGTAGAGCAACGGCCTTTTTACCTGGAACTTGATATAGATGTTACGAGAAGATTCCCGGAAATACTTGATTTAGTAATAGAAAACGATGTCTTCTTAATGGTTTCAATAGATTACGGTCATTCACCGTCTGTAGATGAGTTAGTGCATGATGTAATCAGAGCGCTAAATCAGAGCGACTTGGTGAAGGTAACGTTTCCAGCCGAGAATTATGAGGATAATTTGAAAGTACTTGAAGTCTATAAGTCTTTACGAGAAGACAGTAATAGGATGGTTATAGTCGCTAAAAACGAGAAAGGATATCTTTCGCAACTCCTCTTGCCACTCTTGGGGGCTCCTTTTACGGTAGCATCTACAGACGAAGAAAAGAACTCTAGTTATATAAACTATAGAGCAATTCAAGTCTTCTATGGAATCTTAAACTCTTTAAAGTCTTGATAGAGTAATCGCTATTCTTAAAGACCTCTTTTATATAAACACCTTTGAAAATATGTCCGAAAAGATGACACTTACCTCTATTATAACACTCGTGGCATCTTTAGCACTCATACTTTTAGGCTTTATATTCGTTATAGCCGCTTTCTCCCCGGGGAAGATATACCGGTTAGCCATCGGCGTGCCCATGGTAACTGTTGGAGGTGTTTTAATCTATCGTCTTTTGCAACCTAAACCCAAGATTTTAACAGTCACTTTAAAATGGGATCCTTCAGGTAAGATAGTTGCCGAAGAATTGAAATGTCCATACTGCGGCGCTCCACTTCCACCACCTCAACCCGGTATGGAATACTTAAAATGTCCATACTGCGGCAAGACTATAAAAGTGTTAGAAGAACCTATATGGTGATCATCTAAAGAAGAACTCCATAATCGTTAACAATATTTCAAGTATTATAAAGAGCAGTATAAGAGATTCAAGAATCAATTCTCTAGACGTCGAAGCTAAGTCAGAAATCACTCGGCCCATTTCCAGAATATCTTCCAGTTTCTTATCTAAGGCTCTGAAACGGTCGTCTATTTCGAACACTGCTCTAAGCTCCTCGTATAAGATATCTAGTTCGGGTTCTTCCCATACTATCTCAGGCTTTTCCAGAACCATTACATCCGACAATGCGTCAAACCTCGCTCTTAATACTGATATGAGAGATTTTACGGCAGGTTTAACTCTAAAATAGAAACTGCTTTTCTCAAATTGACTAAGTATTTTCTGAGCCTTCTCCAGCGCAGCATCCACATCTTTTTCAATCCTCTCGAGAGCCAGTGATTGAGCTAACGTAAAGGCTATGATCTTAATAATTTCCCTGGTGAGAGGAGGCTCCTTGAGTATGCAGGCACTATCAGTAACTATTATCTTCCTATCCTTCATCTCTCTAAGATTCTCCACTGTTTCGTCAAGCAATTCTTTAAGTTCTCCCTCGTCTTCAAGAATTATGACTTCATATCTCTCTGTGTACGGTTTTAAAAGATCTCTCGTATATTCCTTCAATATGCTATAGATTTCCTGGAAAAAACCTTTATAGGGATCTACGACTACGAAAGACCCGAAGGAATAGATGAAGACTTCTTTGCCTTGATAACTGAAGTAGAGGGGTTCCTCCCAGGCTAATCTTATTCGTCGTTTCATATATTCTCTAGAGAAACGTTTTACGTCTATTTCCCGGCCGATGTTATACGCCACTATATTATATTTGCGCAAATTAATCCCCACGATTTAATCGATATGGATTATAAAAAATACTATGGGACGGGAATGAGGAAGAGTAGCATTTCCCCATAACCGCTCAACATCAACACGCCAAGTACTATAAGGAAGATTCCCGCTATTTTTCAAGAAATCTTCCACGTGATGTTAACTTTCTTCTTACAGTTTTTTCTTCTTTTTTCTTTTTCACTCCCTTCAATCTTTTTATTCTAGTTTTAGCTCCTTCAAATATTTTAACGACAATGTGTATTGACAGTACAAAGCCAATAGCATAGATTAACATCACTAGAAATCCTATTAGAGGCGTGCCAAGAATCATTGTGTAGACCAGGATCGCCCCTACTATTGGTCCTATACACGGCGACCATAGTACTCCTAGAACTAATCCTAAAGCAAAACTGCCAAAATCGCCTCCTAGATTTCCGGTTCTCCTGCCTACTAAATTAGACAAAAATGAGGATAGACTGATTAAGTATGAGTTTAACTTATCTACGAGGAGGAATAAACCGAATATGACCATAGCCGTGTAAGCTATACTTTCTAAAACAGTACGCCAACTGATTAAAAACCCACCTATACCCCCTGTAACTACTCCCAGGAAGGCAAAGCTAAGAACTAAGCCGATGTTCATGAGTAAAGATCTCCGGTGATTATTTTTAAACTGCAAAGCGATCAATACAGGTAACAGAGGCAATATACAAGGTGAAAAAGCCGAGATCATCCCGGCTATAAGTACAAAGGTAACGCGGCTAGTAACGACATTTCGCTTCTATCTTGAACTTCTTCACTAGCGGATATCTCCTGGACATTCTTGTTTTCTTTCTTAGATTCCAGGTATTCTAGAGAAAAAACTAGGTATTTTTCCAATTCTTCAGCATCCATAAAGCCTGGATGCCAGTTCTCCCATAAATTATAGTCGATCACCGTGCCGTCAGGCATGCGTACAAAAACCGTGGGCGTTCCGGGTATTCCATACGCACGCGCCAAAGCGATCTCTTTTCTAGCGTTAATCATTAACAGGATAAAATTCTCCTCTAATAGTCTAACAACTTCAGGATCTTTGAGAGTTTCTCTTTCGAATTTTTCACAGAAGAAGCACGTCTCGCTGTAGAAGTAGATGAACAAAGGCTTTCCGCTTTCCTCTGAAAGTTCTACAGCTTTATCATAGTCTTCCATCCAGAAAAGTTCTTGAGCCCATGCAAGCCCCGCAGATAATACAAGCACCGCTATTAGGACACCTATTATCTTTTTCATAAGTTCTGGTTGGGAAAAGTAGATAATTAGCTTTATGTCAACTTATTATAATAAAACGGCGGTGTACCCATGACAAGTTTAGAAGTAGATGTTGAGCTGTTAATACTGATACTTCCAGCATGGGTGGCTAACGCAACACCAGCTTTTCTCTCTAAATTCGTATACTTTAATCATCCCATAGATTTCGGCAAGAAGTTTATAGATGGTCGAAGAATGCTCGGAGATGGAAAAACGATAGAAGGATTTTTAAGCGGAATTCTAGCTGGAACTCTCGTTGGTTATCTTTTAAATACATATTCGTTCCACGATCCGTATGCCTCGTTCGTGCTTGCCACGGGTTCTATGCTAGGAGACTCGATAGGCTCTTTTATGAAGAGAAGAATAGGATATAAAAGAGGGCAACACGCGTGGGGGTTGGATGAACTCCCATTTATAGTTACTGCGTTAGTCTTTTATCATTTATTCTATGATCAAATAATTACCATTGATAATCTTCAACCTTTGCTATTCGTTCTAATTATAACTTTTATAGCGCATAATATCGCCAACATCTTTTTCGCGTGGCTAGCTAGCAGATTTAGATTGCAATAAATCACTGTAGGATCCCGAGATTAAATCACTTTTATCAATCTCAAGTTCCTCCATTAATTTCTCCAGATGTTTTCTCCCTTCATCCTCAAAACCTTTAGAAACTTCCATTTCAAACTCTATAAAAGTTCCTAAATCTTTAACTTCGTCCAGGTGTATCTTAACGCCTTGATACCTATAAATCTCTCTCTTCTTATCTACTATAACCTTCACTCCTAGAACATCGCTTAAAATCTTCTTCAATTTATCTCCTTCAGCAATATTAACTATGATTATATTACTGACCTTAGGTCCAGGAATATTCTCACGTATATAATATACTAGCTTAGCCTCTCTATCCCCTTCGATTTCTCTAAGTTTAAGCCGCATTTCCCCAATTAGGAAATAAGTATCTATTTGATGAAATACTCCCACGTACACTGCTCCATTACTCACAAGTTTTTCTCTCACTGCGTTTAAATCTCGACACTTAGCCTTTATCTCAACGAGCCTCTTCTCCATTTAATCGCCTTTCACATAGATTTTATCGAATAAGCAATATTTTTTAAATGACACTATTTTAAATAACACTCTAAGAAGGCCATAGTGATCCCCTGAGCTGGGGATTATATGGAGTACTTTGAACTTAGCGAGACACCTTTCTTCAGAAAACTATCAGTGCTTCAAGTCCCATACCTCGCTACTCCAATCGAGATAGCAAGGAGAATGCTTGCTCTTGCAGAAGCTAAGCCAGGAGAGTTAGTCGTAGATCTGGGATGTGGTGATGGACGTATACTCATAATCGCTGCCGAAGAATACGGTTGTAGATGCATAGGTGTTGAGATAGATAGAAAACTCGCTGATTTAGCTAGAAAGAATGTAAAGAAAAGAAAATTGAATCATTTAGTAAAAATATTAACGAGAAATTTAATGAATTTTGACATTAGCCAAGCTGATATTATCACTCTATATCTTACGCCAATTATACTAGAAAAAATATCTCGAAAGCTGGAAAGAGAACTTAAAAAGGGAGCTAGAGTAGTATCTCATGACTATCAGATTCCCGGATGGACATATCTTATCAAAGAAGAAATACCTACTCATGGATATCATGTTCATAAAATATACTTATATCGAAAATAGATACCACGTTTTAGACTAAGGTTTGAAATTAGTAAATTATGAGTTATATATTAAAACCGAGTTATACAAAATACTAGTAGTGGTTAGAGATTTATGAGCGATATAAAGGTCGAAGCCTTTAAAATAGGTGATAGAACGTATAGGTTTTATTTTGAAGTTAGCGAGGAGAGATGCTGTCTTAGGAATTTCAGAGTAGAGCCTCTATCACCTTTAGATGCTGAATTGATATGTGAAATATTAGATAGGGCTTTTGAATGGAACTATAAAAACGGCGTAGTCGAATTTTGGCCTAAAGATGCTATCTGTGGAGATAAAGACGACATTGCCCTTGATTACCTTTTGAGAATACTTGATGTCATTATGGGATTTGCCACTGAAGAATCGCTTGCTGAATTGATAATAAGATCTTTAAGTGATTGGTTGACTTACACGGAAAATGGAGTTTTGATATCCAAGAATTTAATTGAGTATTCCGGTGTACAGCTACACATAGTGTTTAAACTTCAAATTAAATCGGATAGAGAATATATTGTTGATATAGAAATTGGAGGAATGCCTCATACCGTATTTGAAGCTCTCAAATTGAAGAAAGAATTGGTAACTGTATTCAAAGACGATATAGAGATAAGTAGTATGTATCCATTCTTCAAAGCTTGTGTAGTTAAGAACGTGAGAAAATTATCAGATGCACTAAAACTTTTTAAAGTACTGATTGCCTCGCTCTACTAGAGGGAATTTCATGAAGTGTATCGTTACCCACGGTGACTTAGACGGGTTAACAGCTGCTGCGATACTAGTTGACGTGCTCAGGCAGAAAAGAGAGAAAAGCATCTTGCTAATAGCTCAACCTTTTACACTTGCAAATGTACTGAGTAAAATCGTTTCTTTTGAAACTCTATCGAGACTATATATAATCGACGTAGGATTAGATCCAGGTACTTGGGAGCAAGCTAAAAGACACTTAGCTAGAATAAGGTTAAAAGCGGATGTCATATGGATAGATCATCACCGAGCCACTCTTAAAAAAATGGAAGAGTTAAGCAAACTCGGGATTTCACTTATATACTCTATAGATGGCTCAGCGGCATCTATAGTGAAGTACGTATATTTAGAAAAAACCTCTAACCCTGATTTCTACTCAAAGCTAGCCTTAATTGGAGAGATAGGAGATAAAGTGAAAGAAACTGAAAACGAGGAAATAACCAAGCTTGCAGAGATACTGGGCTCCTCACTCTCTGCCGATAGCGATGATGACGAATTTAAGGTAAAGCTTGTACAGTTCTGGGTTAAAGAGCAGAAATTCTACGATGAAGAAGTCGAAAAAAGGGCTAGACAAGCTAAGGAAAGACTTCAGGAGTTGATTAAAAAAGCAAAGAATAGAGTGGTTTTCGACGGTGAAAAACTCATTTTGATAGATTTCCGCGGCGTACCAGCTCGTGGATATATAGGAAAGGTAGCGTCGGATTATACCAATAAGACTGGGAAAGTCGTTATAGTGATATTCAACTCTGGGCCGACTGAAGTTGTAGCCACATGTAGAGTCCCTCAAACTCTTGACATTAATGCTCTTAATCTGCTAATGAAATTGGCTTATAAATTCGGAGGTAGCGGAGGAGGACATCCGAAAGCATGTTCCATCAGAATTCCTATTGCTCACGCTAACGCTCTTAAGAAAGAACTGGAGAGGCTTGACCGGGTCCTATGTGTTAAAACTTAAATACAACTCATAGACATCAAATTTTGAAGCGCCGGTAGTCTAGTCTGGTAGGATGGCGGCCTAGTCTCTTGAGGCGCCGAGGCCACGCCGCTGAACGAGCCTCTCCAACAGGCTCGGGCGAATCCCGGGTTCGAATCCCGGCCGGCGCATCTCCTTCTAACGTTTCAGCTTGAGGAAAATGATTAAATTTTACTCTTCTCTGATTAAAGTTGTGAGAAAGAGAAGAGAGCTCAGGAAATACCTGTCATTTAAAAGAGATTACCTTAACTCAGTCCTCTCAGGCAGAAAACGGACTACTATAAGGCTTGGAATAGTTACTCCGAGAACCCCTAGAGTATACCTGGAGTGTAATGGGAAAATCTACGGTGAGCTCTACATAGAATCAACAGAATATGTTAAATTCTCCGAGCTTACAGAAAAAGACGCCGTCCGTGACGGCTTTAATAGCTTAGAAGAGCTTAAAGATGCACTAAAAAATATTTACACAAATTTGAGCGGAGGAGACTGGGTTACTATAATACACTTCCGCTTAATCGAGAAATATATAGAGCCAATAGCGAAAAAAGAATTGGAGAAAGGGATCAATGGAGTATCTTTTGCAGAAGTTGCCCGACTAGGCCTTGCATATTCCACATATTCTTCCTCTAAAGAACGAAGAGTGCTCGCAGCTATAGCTTATACAGGAGATATAGATTCTGCTTTAGAGAAATTATGTGAAGATTTCTCACATAGGCAAATTTTCGGGATTTTAAAGAAAACTTTTAGAAAACTTGTGAAAATGGGAGTTATTAAATCTTCTTAGGCTCCTTATTCCAGTATACCTGCTGGAGCGCTTCTATGAGTTTTTCAGCTAAAACGTGGCTATTAGATACAAGTTTATCATAATACTTGAGGAAATTGCTTTTTATAAAATCAACTACTTCTTCTAACTCCTTTTCTCCCTTGGCTATTCGAACAAGCTCCGCCTCCATTTTACCTCTCACTTCGGGTTCAACTATTTCTGGAACTATGGAGTGAAGAGTTGCCGCTAACACTAATCCGAGGTTTGTAGGGATGCATCTTTTATTTTTTATAACAAAATATTTTCTCTGAATGTTAGTATGAATATGATCCTGCATCGTAGCATCAGTGCCTATCCCGTATTTTTTCATAAGCTTCAGTACCTCAGCTTCTGACAGGAAAGGAGGTGGTCTTGTCTCGCGTTCTACAAGTTTTATCGATTTTACCTCTACTAAATCTCCTTCAACTACATAGGGTAGTATCCGTTCTCTGGGTTTTCCAAAGGGATATATTTTATAGAACCCCTCTCTCACAATTTTAAGCCCATCAATTTTAAATTCGTATCCGCCTATATCGACCACTATTCTCTGGTTCTCTATTATCGACTCTCGGCTTAGCGTAGCTAGGAAATGTCTAACCACTAAATCATAAAGCCTCCAAGCCTTTGATCCAAAGCTCTTCACAACAAAATCATGAGACACGGCTTTAACCGGATGAATTGGCGGATGAGCTTTATCATCCTCCTTCCCCTGTCTAGGCGAGATAGGCATCCGGGGTATTAGATGTATTCTCACATAAGACCCATATTCTAGATGCTGGCTAAAATTCCTGGCTATTCCATTGACATCAATTGTTGGAGGATATATAGTGGTTTCTGTTCTCGGATACGAGATTAATCCATTCTGATAGAGATCTTCTGCTATATCAAGAGCTTCTTTAGATCTTATATTCAAAAATCTGCTCGCCCTGCGTTCGAGTTCAATAGTATTAAGAGGTTCAGGCGGTAAGATTTCCTTGTGCTTATATTCAGCAAGTTTTATCACGCCTATCTTCTCGTCTTTTATAGCCTCTAGTATCTTCACAGCATCCTCTTTTTTCTCTAGAGGCCCTTTAGCGTAGACGAGCTTCAATATTTTACCTTCGATTACAACTATGGCTTCTAGGGTATAGAGTTTTTTCTTTTTAAATTGTTCTCTTTCAAGAGCTCTTTTTACAACAAGATATAGCACTGGCGTTTGACAAGGACCGTAACTTAGAAATTTTCCTCGAGGGAATATTCTGGGAGCTTTTTTCTCTACTAGAAGAGTTAGAGTTCTTGTAAAAGCAGCGCCTATAGTTAAATCTACCTGCATTCTGGCAAAAGCCTTATTTGCCATCTTCGGATCCGGATCTTTAAATCTTTCCACAGCTTTCAATATATCTTGCTTTGTTACAGCATTGAACCATGCTCGCTTAAAGCGTATACGCGGGTTTACGCCACACAGTATTTTGATCACTTCGAAAGCTATACTTTCGCCCTCTACGTCGGCATCAAGCGCCAGAATAACCTCTCTAGCCCTCTTTCCAAGTACCTGAAGAACTTTAACGTATTTCCAGCTACCTTTCCGAATTTTCTGTTTAGGTTTTATAAAGAAGAGCTGTCTAGGGTCTATACTACGCCATTTGTTGTATTCTTCTGGAAAATCGAAATCCATTAAATGTCCGCTAACGCCTATCGACGCCCATATTTCTCCATTTCTCTTAAAAAATCTGACAGGAACTCCATTAATCCTTTCAATTCGAACCTGTCCATTACTTAGAAAATCAGCAAATGCCTTAGCAACTCCCGGCTTCTCTGCCACTACTAGTACGTCGATATCCCTCATCTTAGGTAAAATAGTTTATTTCTCGTTGATAAATACTCCCGTAGATTAAGGGAAAGGCTATCTTCTTCTCTTCTTCGACTCCTTTCTAACCTGTACCTGCTTAGCCCGTACGCCGACGTTAAGGATCTTCCTCATAACGCTGTCTATTAGCCTCACATGTACTCCTTTTAACCCTAAGAAAGCGCCGAAATTAGCCTGATCTACAATCACTTCTAAATCCGGTCCTGCAAAATCAACATCGATTATATGCTTTCCAATCCAACCGATAGGATGCAATGCAGTAATTATAGGCTTTAAATTCAGCGTTAGCTCTACAGCTCTTAAACTTAAACCAGTATCCTTCTCTATAGATCTTATTCTTTCCCCACCCTTGCCTACCAACCTTCCTAAGTAATCTTCCTTAGATATTATCAAGGCATCTGGTACATTCTCAAGCTTAAATTTCTCCTTTTCATCTTTTACATAAACAACGGTCACTATATCGGCGTCTGGAGCATACATATAGGAAGTATCCAGTATCCTTTGTTCCTCATCGGTTAACGGCCTCCTTCTCATTCTGAGCTCTAATGCCAGTTTTACGCCTTTTTTGGCACCAGGCCTCACTATATCCTTCAAGCCGAAATCTATGACCACGGCTTTCTCCTCGCCCATTAAGAGCTCTCTAGCTAGCGTTGCGCCATCTTTTAAACCTGATATATCTATCTTTTGTAGTACAGGGTCTCCAGCTATGATAAGCTTCGAGTGCTGCCCTAGACGTATTAAAACTTCTGTTAAAGTCTCAATTGAAATTAACTGGGCATCGTCGAGGAGTACTATAGAATTATCGAATGTTCTTCCTCGAAGAAAGTGAGGGTCTGCTACGACTATTCTACCCTCTTCGATTAATTTATTAAGCTCGTTTCGTGATAAAACGTTTGATGTAATGTCATATAGATAATCTAAGGCTACCCTATTGTAAGTCTCTCCGAGCTCTGCTATCGTGTACTCCTTACCGGTTTTAATGTCTATTATCGGCTTGGAAACTATGAATTTTTCATACTTATCGACGAGCACCATGTCTATGCTGAATATGCTGGCTATGAAGCTCTTACCGGTTCCCGTCGGCCCAAATGCGCCTATCAAGTTTATTCTCTCATTTGCTAAGGCGTTTATGAACAATTTCTGTTTCTCAGTCATGGGTTTTATTTTCTCTAAAATAACCATAACATCACCGTCGCTTTAATTTCTGGAGCCTACTAGCTTTCTCTTAGATAAAAAGATTACTTAGAAGGACATGGATATATACTGGCTAGAAACCATTAAGAAGAGTGAGTGCTATGAATAGGTTGTTTTTAGATATCGACATCGAAGAGCTTAAGAATAAAATATTCGTAGCGGGCTTTCATGGAATTGGTACTGTTGGATGGATAACAGTTAATTTCTTGGCAGAGAAGCTAGGCGCCAAACGGATAGGCATTATCATCACAGATAAAATGCCTTCCTTCGTCTCGAGAAAAGGAGAATTCATACTGACTCCTTACGAATTTTATCACTCCGGCGATTTTATATTTTTAAAGTGCAATATGCCAATAATTTCGGAGACTTCCGAAAATGTGTTAGCTAATGTAGTCGATTTCATTGAAAAAGGTGTCATAAGAGAAGCATTCTTAATAGGGGGGCTCGATTCCCGCTTAAAGAAGGAGGAGGATAATCGGATTCGTTATGTCCATACCAAATACTTGGCCAAAAGACTTCGAGAAAAGATATTCAAAAACAAGGATATGGTGTACCTTGACGAAGGACTTTACATAGTGGGTCCTTTAGCGACGCTATTAACCTATTTCGAAGCTTATCGCATACCTGCTATAACTGTTCTACCCTATGCTAGAATAGATCGTCCCGACCCTGAAGCCGCGTTGAGCGCAGCTAAGGTCTTCGCTTACATCTACAATATAGAGATAGACTACTCGGATCTCATAGAACAGGCAGCTGAGATGGAAAGGTACTTGAGTGAAGTACAGAAGAAATTGGAAGAAATGAGAGAACGGGAGAGCAGGTTAATTTACATTTAATTTCGACAATTCTTTCAAAAATTTTACTCCGTGCTCTTTACTCTTGATGCTTGATATAGGATAGTTTAAAACTTTTAAAGAGGCTACTCCAAGCTTTAATCTACTAATTTCTTCCTCTGAAAGCCTAACAAGTTCCTGGTCGATTACTAGTATTACTTCCTTGTAGCGATCTGAGTAAAACCGTAGGTATTGCAGGAGATTTTCAAATGCTATCTTTTCCGGATCGTTAGCTAGTAATCTACTAGCATTGTATTGTGAAAGTGGATAGACTTCAGACAATTCTATAGGAATTATACCAAATATTGGAGAATATACTACTATATGATAGGAAAGATTCCTCTCCTTTATTATTTCATAGATAAACGCTATAGGTCCAAAGCGTGTATAGGGTTTCTCTCTAGTCTCGGGTAGCAACAGTAGAATCTTATTTACGGGAGCTTCATACCGCTCATATAGACGCTTTAAATGCCTATAAATTTCTGGGCGCCATAATGATGTAACTGACGAAAAATTTAATCCACGTACAGGATGTTTAGTTATCGGATGATGTTTCTCTAAATAATTTAAATATTTTCTCAATTGCAGAAGAGCATCCATTAATGAATGTTGACGCGCTGCTTTCTCCTCGAGAAGTTCCCATAGCCAACCTTCATGAATAGCCTGTTTTATAGTCTTTATTTCTCTTGACAAAACGTAAAGGTTATGTAAAGCTATTTTACACTCAAGCTCCTCTCTCGGCATGTCTCTTAAATCCTCCACGCTATACTTGGAACATACCGGGCATTCGCATGGAAGCTCTCTTAATCTCTCAAATCGAAGAACTCCATGGCTCGTCATATACCTTAAATCTTTAGCATAAAGTGCATATGAAGCAGAATCGAAAAGGTCAACTCCAAGCGCTACAGCTAAGGGTAGCATTACCGGGTTTCCTCCGCCGAAAAGATGTAACGGCTTGCTGGGAGGTAAATGTTGTTTAGCAGCGACTACTGCTTTTACCATACTAGTAAAAGTATATTGTTCCATTAGCTGCGTAAATCCTCCAATCGCGTAGACGTCAAAATCCAGTTTGGAAAGTTTTTTTGCAGAATATTCAACTAGGTCTATGTAGACTCCTCCCTGAATAGGTCCTACTAAAAGCATATCATCTGTTTTTTCGCTAACCGCTTTTTCGGCACGTTTTAGAGTTTCCTCAACTCTTCTTAAGGCTTCATCTTTAGAGATTCCAGGAGGTGTAGGTAGGTCCAGTATCACTCCTATATCTGAGCCTATAGCCCTCTCAAATTCTAGAATTTCCTCTTGGGTGACTTCTATTTTTCCATATATCATGAACTGGTAGGCGCCTGAGTCGGTCATCACCGGTTTTTCAACACCGAGGATTCTATGTACTCCAAGCTCTACAGCTAAATCTTCGTAATGTCTTTTTATTATGTAAGCGTTCGTCATTAATAGGGGGAAGCCTATCTCAATTATGGAAGATGGTGGAAGTATATTCTTTGCCGGATTGATTACCGGAGCTATAGCTGGAGTTTCTATTTTACCGTGTTTAGTCTCCAAGATTCCTATTCTTCCAGCTAAGTCTTTCTCTAAGACCTCGAACATAATCTATCTCATTCCGGTTTCTTAGCTTTCGCTTTAGCGATAAAGTCGTCAAATATGTCCTTAACTCTTTCAGCTACAGGTCCTGAACCCTCCACTCCTTTCTCCGTGACTCTAATTCTATTCATAACTACTATAACGCGGGATTCCGGATAGTATTTCACCATCTTTGGGAAACGCTCTTCCAGTCTTTTAGCTAACTCGCCCAAGTCTAGCGGCTCCTCTATAAGGAATATCTCCGATATAACATCTCCATACAATATAATCCTGCGGTATTCGTTGCCAGCTGAATCTTTAGCATCGGAGAGTACAATACTATAATTAGTTGACTCGTAACCGATTAGCTTGCCATTATACTCTCTTCCATCTTTTGTCCTTACGGCTACCAGTTTATCGACCATCGCTGAAAATTCGGCGGTGAAGCGTCTCGAGGGGATGTCTATTATGCTCAAGCTTCACACCTCTGTGCTAAATATCTAACTTGAACTTAAATTTATCGAATTCCACGCAATTGATAAATATAGGTAATCCGAAGACTAACTGAGTTCATAGAGAGGATGTCGACCATGTATCAAATTGAAAGAATCGAGAAACACCAATATGAGGACATATATACATTGTCTCTATCCGAAAATAAGACTAAAATATCGGTAGAGATTCCAGCAGTACTTTTTGAAGATCTCGATATAGATCCGTTAAAAGTTTCCAAAGCTGAAGTTTTAGTAAGTGGAGAAAAACCAGATCTGGAACTATGGGATGTCGTACTAAGAGCTACAGTATTCGATATTAAAAAGGAAGATGACATAGAGACTATCTATGCATCAGCTGGCGGTCTACAAATAAGAATCAGAAATCCAAAATCTAGAGAACTTATGAAAAGCGAGAAAATCTATATCGCTTTAAAGTTTAAAACGCGAAAAGCTTAAGTCAACTCAACATTCAACATATCCGTGATTTGATGTTAACCCATAGTGATATACTTAAATTAAGAGAATGGAGTGAAAGGAATAACACTAAGGTAGTGTTTAAGTTTAAAGATTACCCGTATCGACTCGTAATAGAGAAAATGATTAAAAGCCAGGATCGCGATGGAAGAACTGTAGAATGGACTAGAGCCTTCGGCACAAAACGCCCTCATCAAGTTATAGCTAGTCTCCCAATAGAAGAAATAGTCATCATATACAAAAACACAGGAGAAGAAGAAAAAGTAAATTTAAAACAACTATTAAAGAAAATATCATAACTTCGAGATGATGAATGCACGTCAGGAAGACGGATGACTGCATTGGTCTTTACTGATCCACCATTAAATTAATAAAACCATCATGGCTTATCATATAACGCCGGGGTAGCTCAGTCTGGAAGACAAAGTCCAACAGCGCCCGGCTGTTAATTATTGGCGGAGACCGGGCGGTCGTGGGTTCGAATCCCACCCCCGGCGTTTATTTTTTATTTAAAGAAGTTTATTCAGGTTTTAAGTTAGTGTGAGCTCGGTGCAAATTGGCTTCATCAGGTTTCAGAGAGGTCCCTTTTCGTCATTGCCTGTAAGATAGAGTGTTTTAGGTTTAAAAGTTCAGCGGTTTAGTCAGTAGCCTTCTACGTATTCTCTTATTACTTTGCCGGAGGGGGCGAGTATATCGCTTAGTCCTATTGGGTCGTCTATTATTATGGTTAGACTGTGTTTTCCTTCTTTAATTTTCTTTATGATCTTTTTTAGTTTTGTTATTTCGTATTCGCTTTCTTGGCTTATTTCTAGTACTCTTATTCGTTCAAGAGCATCTTCTATCCTGCTTAGGAGGCCTTCGACGTTTGTTATAAAATAGGGGGCGTCTATTCCAGGATCTATTACGGCTCCTAGTTCTGGCAGGAATATGGTGGCCGTGCTGGTTCTCAGTATTTTGACGTATAGATCCTCTTTTTTAATCATTTTAAATGCTATGATTCTTCTTTTTCTAGGGTTGAGTGGTAACATTTCTGTTTTTTTAAAACCGCATTTTTTGCAATTTTTAGAGATTATTAACGTTTTTCTGAGGTAGGGTTGTTGATGTACCACTTCTCTGATTTCTAGGCTTTTTTCTCTGCAGTAAGGGCAGATTTCTATATAGCTTGATTCGTATTCTATATACACGGTTTTCGGCTCTTCGGTTTTATTTCCATTCATGACATTAAAATAGTACTGCAAGGTTATTTTTAAGCATATAAGAGCTTTCACGGTGTGTGCTTTGGGGGAAGAGGGTCTAATAAAAAAGATGGCAGAACTGCTAAAGGATGGCTCAACAATGATGGATAAGGTCTGCCCAGTTTGCGGTACGCCGCTTTTTAAGCTTAAAACTGGCGAGATAATATGTCCCAAATGTAACAAGAGAGTATTCATAGTGAGTAGTGAAGCCGAAGAGGCTAGGGTTTTTAGCGAAGTAGCTGTGAGTAATTTGGAGAGAACTATTGCAGCTAAACTCCACGAGTTGGATAATAGGCTTAGGTTGGCGGATGATCTGGAGGAGCTTAGGCTAATAACCGCTATTTTGATAGGTTTGTTGGATGCACTGGAAAAAATTAGGAAATTATCGCGGTAAAATGAAAGTAGTTAAATGGAAAGACGAAAAATACGTAAAATATGACGAAAAACACTGGGAAATATTCCATAATCTAAGAAGAAAAGCTTTAAAGATAATGTCTTCATTAGCTAAGTTCGGCTTCGACCCTATTGTGCACGGAAGCGTGGCTAGAGGAGACGTGCATGAAAACAGTGACGTTGACATAGTAATACCGTACTTGGTGAATCCTCTTCTCGTCGAGCAAGCACTGGAATGGAGTGGTTTTCATTTCTTAAAGAAAGAAATAGCGCAGGCAACTCCCAAGCACGCGATAAAGGCTAGCATATATCTAGATGAGAAAACATTGGTCACCTTTCCTCTTTCAAAGCTATCAAGACTGGAACGAGAATTCTATAAATTCGGTGGAGAAATAGGGTTAGATTATGTCAAACAGAAGATTAGAGTTCCTGGTGTAAATAAAAAACTCTTAATTATAATTCCCGTGAAAGATGGACATATAGAGTATTCGATTATAGGAAGAGAACTCGAGGTTGCCGATATTCTAGGTGTCTCTCTGGACATTATAAAAGAGAGGATCTATATTTTGACTAGACGTGATGAGAAAGGTAGAACTGGCGTATTTGTACATAAAGAGCTACATCCAGAAGCCAGTATAAGCGAGGCAGCTAGAGAAATAGCTCTTCGAAACCCGATGTTTAGACGCAAGCTTTCTATCTAGCTGACAGGAAAATATAAGAAGGCAGCGATGCCTCCAAGTGATTTTAACTTCATTCCATGTTCATACTCGCTGGATATTATTACTATTTCTCCACGGCTTTTCTCGATGTTTTCCAGTATTTCAGATAGTTTTTCCTTTTCTTTTAGCTCAATAAATTTCGTATCGGTTATTAGGAGTTTTTGAATAGCTCCAAGCTTAGCCGCTTGCGCCACTTCTTTTAATCCGATAGCTAAGCGTTTATTCCCTCTTTCTAATAGGGTAAAAATTGTTTCTACGAGTTTTTTCTCGTAGTCTAGCCTGAGTTCTTTTGCCAATCTTGCCAATTCTTCTCTTCTCACTAATTCATAAATTCCAGCTATCCCTCCCTCCTCTACGTTTAAAAAAATCATCAAATTAAGCAACTTTCTATGTTTTTCGGAAAGAAAATTTTGAAAGAGCTCTTGTAAAAAGCGAGGCGCTGCTAATATTACCCTATCGTAACGTTCCCTATTCAAGAACTTCCAAATTTCGTTTACAATAGTAGTGAAATATTCCCGGTACTCGTCCATATAGGATCGCTTTTTAAAATCTGCTTTTTTAGCAATTTGAGAAAACAAAGTTAATACTATTTCTACTCCTCCCCTACTTAGAATTCCAAATGCAGTTTCTTGATCACCTAGGCAGATTAACAAGTTCTTGTAAGTTTTCTTCACAGCTTCATCTATTAATTTCAGGTATAGCTGGCGTAGTTCCTTTTTGATAATTTTTACCTCCGTTATAGGATATAATGAGATAGTGTGATAGCGTCCTTTTATGTGGAGGTATTCTGGCGCCTCGACGACTTTGCCGAGTATCCTCAATCGATCTGTAAATTTTTGGAATTCAACTTTTTCAACTTGAATTCCCATGTAGACTTTAATCCTTTCCCCTCTCTCGGCTTTTCCAGTGCCTTTATCTACCTTTATTTGACGCCAAGTCCAAGAATAAACGATATCGCCTTTATCGAGTATTAATGCTAAGTAGTAAAGATCTTCTCTATCCTCTAGTAGTAGCTCTATGATTTTTTCTTCGACGTTTAGTTCTCTAATTTTCAACTTTGTCACCATGAATCCCTATTACGCTTTCAACCGCACAGATAAGCTCAGCTGTAGCTACCCATGCGTCTAAAACATATTTACTTATCGAAACTTCTCTATCAGCAATATTCTTGACTTCATCAGAAAAATCCCCGGCTTGAAAAGCCCCTATGATCACCATAGGCTTAGCGTATTGGACTACTTTTCTAGCAAACGATAGTGGAGAGAATTTTTCACCCTTTTCGCTCAGTAAAAATACCTGTGAAGGTTTATAGGATTCTATTATTTCATTAAGGTCATGCCCTATTATGGACAAGAGAGGTTGATCGCTTTTCGGAGGAACTTTACCAGTAAGGAAAAGTTGTTCTATTAACCCTACGAACCTGTTATAGTTTCTTGGCAGTCTAACTTCAGGATTTACCCATATTATGTCATTTCGATACGTGTGGACGATCGGCAGGAGTTTACCTACTTTACATAAAGGTGAGCCAAGCGCCATTAATAGACAGAAATGGACTATATCCGGTCGCCCTCTTTTCCTGAAATCTTTAAGTTTTTTAGCAGCTTGATAGTGCAACGATATGTCCAATAGTATTTCTCCCAGCCGCTTCTTCCTTCTTTCGGCAGATGCTCTAACTGCTGGATGACGCCGTATCTCTCTAGGAATTAATTCTAATCCTGCTTCAGCAAAGAGTAAATAGAGCTTTTCCATTGGCTATATTATGGTTAGCCGCTGGAAAAAGTTTTTTGTAAAAGACTTAGCTAGGCAACGTATCGACATATTATTTCAAAGAGCCGAAAAAATATTCCACCGAGAACCAGAATTGTCACAGAAATACGTAGATTTAGCTTTGAAAATTGCTAGAACAGCTAGAGTAAGGCTTCCTAGGAAGTATAAACGAAGATTGTGTAAATATTGTAAAAGCTATCTATGGCCAGGAGTGAATGCCACTGTTAGATTGAGAACTAGGCGGCAACCACATGTAGTGATCAAATGTCATGTATGTGGACGTATAACCCGCATACCCTATAAGTGAGCGGATATTGCCTCTGTTATTGCCTTGAACTCTTCAGGAGACATCTGATAAACTCTCCTCTCTTCATCGATACCTATTTTTAATAGAATGTTTTTCGCTTCAACTCTATATCCTCGCATTTTAACGTATTCCTCTAAAACTCGATAGACTTTCTTCCTTCTACGAGAGAAAAGAAATCTAAGCATATCATCTAAAATATGGATATTTAAGGATAAGTCTCTACATGGATGTACTTTGATCAATACCGCGTCAACCTCAGGCATTGGGTAGAAAGCTTTTTTAGGCATATACGCTAGAACTTCCATTTTAGCCCTTAATTGAAAAGATACAGTTAGCCTCCCATAATCCTGAGTCCCGGGCTCTGCTTTAAGCCTTTCTACAAATTCTTTCTGAAACGATAGTACAGCAAAATCATAGCTAGGATTTTCGAGAAGCTTAAAGAGAAGCGGAGAAGATATAGAGAATGGAGTATTAGAGAAAACTCTGTCAACTCTAGGCATCTCCATTTTCAGAAAATCTCCTAAAAAAATCTCCACGTTGCTCAATGAAGCTAGTTCCTTTTCCAGAATATAGACAAGTCGTCTATCGATTTCTACAGCTATGACTTTAAAGCATTTCTCGGCAATGGCTTTAGTAAGTGTGCCTATGCCAGCTCCCACTTCTAGAACAATTTCCTTTCCCGTAAGTTCAAGACTTTTAACGATGATATCTAGAAGCCTCTCGTCTATTAGAAAATGCTGTGATAGCCTCTTTCTAGGCTTGATCCCGTATTTTTTCAGAATCCTCTTAGTCTCTCTAAGTAAGTTATCGACCATGTAATCTCAGTTAATTTTCGAAGAGACTATATAAAGGATGTCTGGTCAATATCGTCGATGGAAAACCCTTATGAGATTAACATCTCGCAGATAATGAAGTGGGTCTTAGATGAAAAAGCTAAAAAAGTTCTAGTTCAAGCACCGGATGGGATAAAACCTTACCTAAAGGAGTTGTTGGATGTTCTGTCTAAAAATACTGATGTTTACGTCTCAGGCAGTCACACTTGGGGTGGTTGCGATATAGCGCTAAAAGAGGCCTATACTTTAGGCATTAAACACATTATACATCTAGGTCATCACGGTCCTGTAAGAGTCCGTATTCCTGAAGATGTTAAAGTGCTATTCGTTCCAGCATTTGCAAAAGTGGATATAGAGAAAGTATTGGAAAGAGAAATTGAGAAACTTCGCGGCTATACATCGATAGGCTTGCTTAGCTCTCTGCAGCATATAAATCAACTAGACAATGCTAAGAGGAGCTTGGAGAGAAGAGGTTACGAGGTTTTAATAGGAATGGGGAATCTTCCTTATCCTGGTCAAGTGATAGGATGCGATGTCTCCGCCGCCGTTAAAGTATCAGGTAAAGTGTCTTGTTTTCTAGTCGTAGCTGGTGGTTTTTTCCATGGACTCGGCGTGTATCTAAAAACGAAAACTAAGACATTCGTATTAGATCCCTATGTTGGTAAAATATTCGATATCGAGCCTATAGCTAAGAAAATACTAGCTAGGCACATGTATAATCTATCGAGAGCATTAGATGCCGAAACTTTCGGTGTAATAGTCTCAATAAAACCCGGTCAATATTCTGTAGGAAAAGCCTTGGAGATTTATCGGAAAATAAAGCGATATGGCAAAAAGGCATATTTAATAGTTGTAGACGAAGTAGAGCCTAGTGAACTCGAAAATTTCGCTTTTCTCGACGCTTATATTAATACGGCATGTCCACGTTTGAATATAGACAGTGAAGATGTCTTTAAAAAACCAATAATAGGGATTGGAGAAATAGACTATGTTCTTCGAGATGAAATAGAGAAATATGATATACAAAAAGCTTTACAAATCTAAACCAGTATTAAAGGTCTAGGTAAACTTAATAAAATAGTGAAAAGAATAGATATTAGCCCCGGTAGCTCAGGTGGTAGAGCACCGCCTTGGTATGCGAGGA
>QMRG01000011.1 GCA_003649235.1 Thermoprotei archaeon
CAGATACCGGCCGAGCAAATAGAATTTCTGATAAGCATTAGCTTTACCTTGATCCCTCTACTCTACATATTAAGTAAGCCTTTTGACGATCTACTAGATACTTTAAACAGAAATGATACCAAAGTCTTGCTCACGATACTCTACATGGCTATTCTCATAGCTCTAGCTGAAGTCTTAAAAATACCTGAGGCGATACCCGTCTTCATAGGCGCTGTAATGCTATCTTTAAGAGGATTTAGTAAAGAAACCTTCAAGGCTATAGAGAGCTATTTTATTCTCGCACTAATGGGGTTCGTCGCCTCTCTCCCATTTATGATTGAAAAGTCAAACAGCGAATTCCATGTCAGCTTAGAAATCATGCTCTGGGCAATAGGTTTTGGACTGCTTTTGGCGATAGCCGCGTTCGTATTAAGATTCTTCGTAGTATTCTTTTCATCTCTCATGGGAGGTTTAAAAATAGATTCTTCGCTTAAGCTAGGTTTAAGCCTAGCAAATACCGGAGAATTCGGGCTCATAGTATTAGCTGCATTAATAAAGACCGGAGGTATACCTCCGCAAATAGCCTATGCGGCTATGTTCGCCTATGCCTTCAACTTGACGTTAGTTTCCGTAATTGTGAATAGACTTGAAAGCATTGTCGACAAGATAAAGAAAAGAACATGGAATATTCTTTTAGATAAACTCGAGGCATTGAGTAGAGAAGCTGATAGATTCATCAAGCTGGCGTCGGAGGATATAGAATTTAAGATAGGAATACTGGAACTGGGGATCACAGTCACGCTAGTGTACGCTGTGACTGGTCTTCATGGATTCTATAAAACTCCATTAACTAATTATCTATTGACAATATTCCTCTTCGCCGCCTTTATAGTAGCCATACAAGAAGTCTTCCAGAGATTTTCCGAAGACGTAAAGAGAATAACTATGAGCAGCGGCGGTGCCTTTATATTCGTGCTGAAATTCGTGGTCCTCTACTTAGTCGTAGCGCCTCTCGTCCACTTCATAAGCACCGTCTATGCGATGGGAGGAACTCTCATATTTCCATTAGAATCTCCGATAAGCCTCCTCTTAACCTTACTATTCTCCTACGGCATAAAATTCCTAGTCAATAGGCTATCTCAACTGTTAATGCATAAACCCGTTGAAAAAGCTAGCGAGGAGGCCAATAGCCTAAAAATAGGAGAGCCTGTACAATCTTAGCCAGAGGAAGTCCTGCCACATTATAGAAACACCCTTTTACTTCTTCAACTAGGAAAGCTCCTCGTCCCTGGATAGCGTAACCACCAGCTTTTCCTTGAAATTCCCCACTCGACAAATAATGCTCGATTTCTCCATTCGTATAATCCCTCATTTTAACCTCTGTAATTTCATGGCCTGAGATTGAGCCTCTAGGGGTATAAACCGCGTAGCCTGATACTACTTTATGCCATTTATTCCTTAACTCTCGTAGAAAAACCCTAGCCTCCTCGAGGCTTCTAGGCTTTCCCAAGATTTCTCCATTGAAATATACGACTGTATCCGCAGCTATGATGACTTCTTTTGGATATTTTCTAGCTATTTTCTCGGCCTTTCTTACGGCATTTCTAATAACTAGTTTAACCACTTCTTCCAAAGAGGCTCTTTCGGCTTTAACCTCTTCTATTTCTGCTGGAGTTTGCAAAACTCGGAAACCCAGTTTTTCAAGTATTTCTCTCCTAGCTTTAGACTTTGAAGCTAGTATCACCTTCAAGCAAACCGCCTTAATCAATAAAAACTGATTTAGGACTTAAATTCTCGTCTACTTCCAATACGGCCGGCCTTATTCTATAAAATCGACATGTAAAGACCGTGTAAAGTCTCCCTTCGAACATGGTGCTAACTCCGTAAACAGGCTCGTGAGCCCTCACTACTAACTTGACCTTATTCTCCTTGACAAATCTCTCAAAAACCTCTCGTCCGAAAACGTATACTCCAGGTCCTCTGAAGCTACTCCTATATTTTTCTACGCGATCATTAGGATCATTCCACAATAATTGCATTAAAATCGGGTCGTCCGGATCCAGTTCAGGCTCTAACTCTTCTATATCTTCTATCCTAAAAGGCTCGACGGGTATACCGCCGTGTACAGCAAATATTCTCGAATCATCCCAATCCGCGAGAAAAGCTATCGACAGTTTCAGATATAAAGGCTCTACGAAATCCCTATAGAAGATCGAATATAGCTCGCCTAGATTATTTCGAAGCGCCGCCATAAACCCGTAGTACATGTTCATGCTCGGCGTTTCATGATTGCCTCTTAGCATGACTATTTTTTCGGGATTCTCCAGCTTCCACAGCAATACGCCCAGCAAAGTTTCCAATTGTTTCGGACCTCTATCTACATAGTCGCCTAGAAAAACTATGAGTATATCTTTTTCTTCCGAATACTTCTCGTATATTTTTTCCAGAGATTCGAAATCACCGTGGAGATCTCCTACAAATACTATTTTTCTAGGCTTAATAGCTCTTACCAGCATATACCCAAGCGGGCTTAGTAATTCATCTCTCATCTTTATAAATTTCAAATTTTGAGAATC
Organism: Thermoprotei archaeon; assembly: GCA_003649235.1. Lineage (GTDB taxonomy): Archaea > Thermoproteota > Thermoprotei > Thermofilales > B69-G16 > B69-G16. Next base: position 2,556 of record QMRG01000011.1, read on the forward strand.
TTCCCAGTATTCTTCTAAAGAATGTTTAAGTTTTGAAATTAATTCCTGAACTTTTTCTTCGAGCATCGCACCACCTAATATTCTAGAATTCTCCCGCTCTCTTCCACAACTTTATACCCTTTAATTCCCCTGACAATATCCTTCATTTCCTCCCTTACAACATATATAAACTCTTTGACCGATTTCTTCTCTAAACTAGTTTTAGATACTGCGAAATCATACCACTCCCACGTAAGTCTGGTAAAGTTTAACCCGTAAAGGTCTGCACAGTACTTTAAAGCTACGCCAACGTCAGCTTTTCCCTCCGCTATAGCCCTACAGACGTCTAGATGTGTCCTAACCTCCCATTCATAGCCCTTTATCAATTCTCTACCTCGAGGTCCGAGCTCTTTTTCGATAAGATAGTCTATTAAAATCCTAGTGCCCGATCCTAGAATCCTATTAATAAACCGAAGTTTTTTATCCACAATTTCTCTGAAACTTTCTATGCTTAATTCTCCTTTATAAACAAAACCTATCTCCCTCATATAGCCCCTGTAAATCGTTACCCTGTTTTTAAGCCAATACCTATCCAAATAGGATAAATTGTATTCTCCAGTTTTAGGATCGAAAAGATGAATCCCTGCTATATCCGCATCTCCAATCATTAAAGACGCTAATCCTCCGGCCGAACCTATCCAAGAAACTTCTATATCCTCTACGCCTCGCCTCTTTACTTTTTCTACTATGAGCTCTAAGACAGGATCATGACTTCCCATAATTGACAATTCGGGCATTTTAACCTCGCCGATAAAGCCTATGGGCGTAAAACCGTATCTCCTAGCAACTGTTTGATACTCGTCCAAGAGCTTTCTGCCTATCTCGGTCAATTTCATTCCTCCACCTCTAACTCCTCCTCTTTTAGCTTCTACAATTCTAGCTCCAAGTTCTCTCTCTACCTTAGCGATCCATTCCCAAGCTCTGGAATAGGAGATTTTCATTTCTCTACAAGCTGCGAGAAGTGAGCCTTTCTCATCGATAATCTTCAATAATCTCCACAATTTAGAATCTAGAATCTTCTTTCCATCCTTCTTAAGATATATCTCTACTTCAACCTCTAATCCTTTTAAACTCACGGAAATCCCCGATCTCTTATATATGAATTGAGATGGCGATATTAATGCTAATTCCTGTGAAATCTCTATTAAGTACCGCGTTTATCTGGAGCGAAAATAAAAAGTACTTGTGTTTCCTGGAATATTCGGGACTAAAGATGTTAATGAAATACGACAAAGCAGTCGTCGTAGAAGGACTAGTTAAAGAATTCGGAAAAGTAAGAGCTTTAGACGGCGTATCCTTCACGGTTGAAGAAGGCGAGATCTTCGGCCTTATAGGCCCTAACGGAGCCGGGAAAACTACTACGCTACGTATACTGGCAACTCTCCTCCTGCCGACAAGAGGCTCAGTAACAATATTCGGCTACGATGTGGTAAAGAATGCTGGAGAGATTCGGAGAATCATAGGTTATCTACCGGAAGAAGCGGGGGCTTACAGGAATCTTTCAGGCTATGAATATCTAGACATAGTAGCTAGACTATATTTTCAATCGAAGCAGGAGGTGGAAGAAGCTGTAGAAGAAGCCGTCAAGATTTCGGGTTTAGGAGATAGAATACACGATAAAGTTAAACACTATAGTAAAGGCATGAAACGTAGACTCCAAATTGCAAGAGTACTGATGGTTAAACCAAAGCTCGCTATTTTAGATGAACCTACAGCTGGCTTAGACGTCTCCCACGCCCTCTACGTGAGAAAGTTAATCAGAGATTACACTAGGAAAAACGGCATGACCGTTATCCTCTCAAGCCACAACATGCTTGAAGTAGAACACGTATGTTCTAGAATAGCTTTAATACACAAAGGAGTCGTATACGAGTCTGGAGTGCCTGAGGAATTGATGGAGAAGTACAATGCAGATAATTTAGAGGAAGTTTTCGTCAAGGTGGTAGGCTATGCCGTTTAAAATTAAGCCTCTAGTAGAGAAAGAGATAAAAAACCTGCTAAGAGATCCCAGGATTTACATAGGCATAATCTCTATGATAATAATCCTTCCAGTAATGGGCTATATCTTCCAAGCGGCGTTTGAAACTTCGATGGGTGCCGTTGCTAATGCTACTGTAGTCGTAGTAGATTACGATAAAACTTCTTTAAGCGGAGAATTTATTTCCTTTCTTAAAGAAAGAGGATTTAATGTTGAAGAACTCACATGCTCTATAGAGGAGTGTTTAAGAGAAGCTGAAAAACTTGAAGTACCAGCTGTAATAGTAGTACCTAAAGGCTTTTCTTCTGCAGTTGAAAGATATGAAAAAGCAAATTTAACAATCTACTATTTATTGAAATCCCTAGGCACTGCATCCACTTTGCATACTCGTCGATAGAAGGCGGTATAGAAGACTTCTCTAGACTTCTTAGTGATGAATTATTAAAAGAGCTTGCTCCTAACGTTAAACCGCAAGTCTTAAAAGATCCTCTCGGAGTTGAACCTGTGACGATGATTAAAGGTAGGGAGATAAAAGCTCATCCGGGAGCTATATACTCGTCGATGATGGCTACCTCTATGATCGTTATCTGGGCTCCTTTCTTCCTCACAATCTTCGTAGCTCAAATAGCAGCAACTGCAACTGCTGTAGAGAATGAAGAAAAAACCCTAGAAACGCTACTCACTCTGCCTGTTACCAGGTTTGAAATTTTACTGGCTAAACTGATAGGCTCCTCTATAATAGCGTTACTCGGCGGCGCATTCTATACAATAGGCTACTATTTCTACATGCAATCTTTCACCTTCGGCTATATGCAGGAGTTCGGCGGAGCGGCTCTTCCGATATCTCCAACACCTGAATCGTATATCGTTACAGGAATACTTCTGATTCTTTCAATGATATTCGTAACATCGCTCGGCGTCCTAGTCGGAGCTTTAAGCAGCGATGTTAGAATAGCTAACAGCTTTATAGGCTACCTGATAATGCCCGTCATGATACCTGCCATGCTTTTAATGTTTACAGATGTTGAACTACTCCCGCTACCCGCTCAAATTGTAATCTACGCGCTTCCGACGTCTTATCCTTTAATAGCTGCTAAAGCGATGCTACTCGGAGAAGTTCCCTCTGTGGCTATTTATGGAATAGGCTACTCCTTAATCGTAACATTACTCGTGATCTATATAGCTGGTAAGCTATTAGCGCCAGAGAAACTGTTAACGCTACAGTATAAGTTTATGAAAAGACGCGCTAGAAAATGGAAAATACTCGGTAAATAGCAGAAATATGTTATTCTATATTTTTACTACGGGAAAATGCAATCTCAAGTGCAGGTATTGTGGTGGAAGTTTTCCGGAGAATCTAGTGCCTTGGAGAACCCGGTATAGAGTTGAGGATCTAGCAAGGTTTTTAGAAGAAGACGAGGATTTGACGATAGCTTTCTATGGAGGCGAACCTTTGCTTAACGTCGAGTTTATAAAAAAGCTTATGGAGAAAATCGATGCGAAGCATTGGGTTATCCAGACCAATGGATTACTAATCAAGAAGTTGGAAGAGAAGTACTGGAGGAAGTTTGATGCTATCCTACTCTCTATCGATGGAGTAAGAGAGGTAACCGATTACTATAGAGGAATTGGAGTCTATGATAAAGTATTAGAAGCTGCACGATATCTAAAGAGTATAAGTGTAGAAGCTGATCTAATAGCTAGAATGACCGTTAGCGAGCAAACCAGGCTTTACAGAGATGTAGTCCACCTACTCTCTTTAGATATTTTCGATCATGTACATTGGCAGCTGGATGTTATCTGGAGTGATAGATGGATAGATTTCGACTCTTGGCTTGAAAAAAGCTATCTTCCAGATCTTAAAAAACTGGTTAACCTTTGGGCTACGAAACTAAGAGAGGGAACCGTGTTAGGGATAGCCCCTTTCTTAGGAATAATTAAAGCTATGTTCTTCGAGGACTTACCGGCTCCTCCCTGTGGATCTGGGGTAGAAGCCTTCGCTATAAAAACGGACGGCACTATTCTAGCCTGCCCGATAGCTGTAGATGTTGAATGGGCTAAAATCGGGGATATAAAAAACACAGGTTTAGAAAATTTAAGACGTTTATTTAAGATAGAGGAGCCTTGCTCTAACTGCAACGTCTTCAAATATTGCAGAGGTAGATGTCTTTACACGTATTATGAGCGATTATGGGGTGAGGAGGGGTTTAGAAAGATATGCCGCGCTACTAGGTATCTAATCTCTTTGATAGGGAGACTGAGAGATGAGATAGCCTCGCTGATAAATGAGGAAAAGATAGATGTTAAGAAGCTAAATTATCCAAAATTTTTAAACACGATTGAAATAATACCTTAAAGAAACGATAGGATTTGATGTTATTTCTCTATTCTAAGCCCTGAAGTATAGTCGTATACTCCTTGAATAGCCGTAATCAGTAGCTGATTCGCCTCTTCTCCTAGAACCAGTTTAGCCACTTTCATTACGTTGTCCAAGGTGGGGTCTCTTCTAGCTTTAGTCACTAAGGGCTTATATTCGGGATGCTCGTAGACTAGCATGCGAGCCGCTTCTTCGAATAGTTTTCTACCATCGCTATTTAGCTTGTCCATACTGAAATATCTGAAGTATCCTGTAATCAATTTTCTTAAAAGATTTTTAACTTCTCTACCGAACACGTATTGTCTTTCCAATTTCAACCCCACATCCGAGTTTGGGGCTCTACTCTATAGTTTATAAGAGACATATTTATGTTAAGCGCCTAACTAGAACAATTGAAATTCTATCTTCATCTGTTTTGGAAAGACTTGCTTATCTAAAAGCCCCATATTCGGTTTACGTCTAGTATAGTCGCAAAAAATGCCGATCTTAGACTAGCATCAAGATCTAGTATTAGCCTTCCTGAGCTAATACTACTCTAAAGTGAACAAGTATTTGATTAGGCTAATTACCCGCTCAGTTAGAGCGCATATTTATAACGGAAATTGGGGAGATTAAGCCCTTCTCCGCCTGAAAAAGGTAGAGTTTATCTAGCATCAAGATCTCTTTGACACCTCTACACCTTCTAACTATTTTAGCAGCTTTTTCCCGAAGTTCTAAATCTGCTTTACTCCTGGTATAGGCTATCGAAACATGTGGTTTAAACTCCCTATATTTATCCTTTAGATATTCTCTAAAAAATTCTTCCAACTTTTTTCTCAAAAATAATAGCTTATCCGCATCCTTAGGCTTGGGCAATGCCGCCAGATATCTAGGTTTTCTAGCTGAAGGGAAAACTCCAAGCGAATCGAAAACTGCTCTAACCGTCTCGACCTCTAAGCCCTCCCTGATTCTATAGAGCAAATTCCGCTTCTCAGAATTCCTCAAATAGCCGAGATATACTAGGGTTAGATGCCTCTGATTTAACGGTATCGGCTCATAGGGGTCTTCTATAAACATATCGAATTTTTTGAGCGGGGCTAGGAAGCCTATAAAATAGGTAGGCATTAAGGCTTCACGGTGAGTGGAACTATCTTCTCCTTTATATATTCCAGGGCCGAGTTTTCGTCTATTTTAGAGAAGAAAACGACGCCGCCGTTCCTGGTAACTCCGAGGACAAAGCCCTCTTCCGCTTCGAAAACCACATACCATACTTTGCCCAGTTTCAAGTATTCGTTGTAGAGGGAAGTATCGGCCAACTGTTCCCCATAGAGTGATAATTTATCTACGCCCGGCAGTTTGACGTTATCGAAAAAGACTACCTTAGTAGAGCCAGGCCTTTTCTCATGTAGAGCTTTTAGGGTTTCAGCGGGTATTTGCGCCTCGAGTATAGCTGTTTTCTTAGCCGAGAGAACCATAGAGAACATTAAGGCGAGCCTATTAGCTTTCGGTTTTTTAGCCGCTATTATCAGTAATAGCCTATCCTCATAAGGGTAAAACTCAAATCTAGTAGAGACAGTTATAGGGGCTCTAAATTCCTCTCCCTTATACCTTAAAGATACTATAAAGCTTTCATCCACCACGCCAACGAGACTCTTATCCACCGCTTTGAGATCAGTAACTTCAACTCCCACCTCTACTTCCCTACCATCAATCTCTTCAACTTCTAAAAGTCTATAATTTTTCAATTTAGAGGCTATAGTAGCCAAGTCTAATTCCTCAACAACCTCGAATATTTTAAATGCCAAAACCACTTTGATACACCCGATTAATCCTTAAATAACAAGGTATTAAAGACGATCGATAAAATTAAATACTCCCATAAAGCGTCGAAATCGCTCATTCTAGCAACAGATTTCCTTATCAAGGAAATAGAATCTGCTTTTTTAAAATAAACTCATATGCCTCGTTGAGTCGATAAATCCAAGAAGGAATTGAAAGTCGAACTCAAGACAATATTTACGTAATCGACATTCCATCTTATACTCGTATATTCTGACCAAGCAGATATGCTTTATCTCGTAAATACCGGATTTTCGGCATATTGCCTAAATCTCGACACAGTATTGCAAAGGTTTTTATACTTTTTATACATTGAAAACTCACAGCAGTGTTGTGAGATACGTGTCTGTTAGAGAAGAAATTAAGGTTATAGAGATTTTAGATCTATGCTTAAGAAGACCTAGGAAGATAGCCGAGCTAGAGGAATATTTTATTAAAAAATTTAAGATGAAACCCGATACAGCGGTCTCCGCCATTTCTAAAACAGTTAAACATATGGAAAAGAGGGGATTAATAGAAGCTGAGAAGGATCGTCGAGGTACGCTATTAATCGATATTAGCGAAAAAGGTTTATTAACGTACGTATTAGCCTACTATGATACGATAGGTATCGAGGAGAAATTCGAGGAATTTCTCAAAGCTTATGCTAGGAAGAGGCCAGAAAACGTCTCGTATGTTAAGGTATTAGAGTTTTTCCTCGAGGAGACCAGAGGAGAGAGAATAAAAGAGGTTATAGAAGAAGAGGTCGAAATTGAAACTTTTAACATTTACAAGTATTTTGACGATATAAAGGAGGATTATCCGGAGTATTTTGAAGGCGAGAAAGATCTTCTAGAACTATTCATCGACTCTCTAGTCGACTTGATGACAACCTACTTAGATTTAGGCGAGATAAAGAAAATTTTTAAGAAAGTAGAGAAGAAGGTTGTCGGCGAAGCTGTACCAGTAAAAGCGGCTTTTGCCGATGTTCTGAGGCGTATAAGGGTGGATGTTGAAGGCGCGATAGCAAGCCTGCAGGCTATCGTAAGCGAGATTGAAAGCATTCAGAAAAAATTTCAAAAATATATTTAATTTTATTCTCTTTTCGAAGATAATAATAACATGAATTTTCGCAGAAATTTCTAGGATTGATAGTTTAAACCCACTCCCGCTCTAGTCGCGATATACTTCAGTCATGAATATTAAGATTAACTAATCCCGCTGCATCTTTCATTACTAGACAGTCTTTAATTTAAGCTTACCGAAGTTGGTTGGGTATTATAAACAAACAGAAGTATTGAACGCAATAGTAAAAACAATTGTCATTAATTAAGTTAACAATCAAGTATAATAAGAATACATTTGTTTTATCCTTAAGGTGTATCGATGCCAGCTATGTTAAAGGAGATTATACTAGAAAACTTCATGTCGTATAAGTATGCCAGGATACCGTTAAAGCCGGGCTTAAATATTATTACTGGTCCTAATGGCTCCGGAAAATCAAGCCTCCTCTTGGGCATAGCCGTGGCACTGGGACAAACCTACACGGAGAGAGGACGAAGGTTATGTGATTTAATAAGAAGAGGAGAAGATATAGCGAGAGTTACCGTCGTCTTGGACAACTCTCCTATTAGAAGTAGAAGACCTCTGCCGTGGTTTAGGAGCGACGAAGTATATTTCACGCGTTATATTAGAAGCGATGGACAGTACTGGCATGAAGTTAACGGCAGAATTATCCCAAAAATCGAGGTTTATAGATACTTGTCGAGAATAGGCCTTAATCCCGATAATATGCTTATTATAATGCATCAAAATATGATAGAAGAATTCGCCTTCCTCTCAGCTCAAGAAAAACTTCACATGGTTGAAGACGCTATAGGGCTTAGAGGATACAGGAAGAGGATACTTTCAGCTCTACAAAAGCTCGAGTACACTAAACAGGTAGAGGCTAAAGTTAGGGAAATGCTGGCGAAGGCAGAGGAAGCCCTTCAGTACTGGAAGGAGATGTATGATAAATTCCTCATGAAGAGAAAGCTCGAGGAAAAGCTTTCCCTCCTCTTAAAGGAAAAAGCCTGGATTATGGTTAGAGATAAGGAAATAGATCTTAAAAAGCTAAAAGAGGAGATAGAGAAATTGTCTACTGAGATTAAAGGAGAAAGTGATAGACTTACAGAATATCGCTTGAATCTAAGGAGTGTAGAGAACATAATAACTGAAATCGAGAGAAGAATACTGGAGAATTCGGCCGATATAAAAAAGGAGATCGTTGATTTAAGAAGTAGATGGTTAGAATACGCTAATCTACTTGCAGATGCTAAGCTTTCGGAGTTTAAAATCTCTCTGTTGGAGAGAGAGTTAGAAAAATTGATTTTAGAGGAGAAAAAGTTAAGGAAAAAGGTTAGAGAATTAGAGAGGAGAGCTTTAGAGTATGGGGAAAGATTGGATAGCGAGAGGAGTATAGCCGAGGTTGAGGAGGCTATCAGAAAAACGGAGCTTTCAATAGCTTCTCTCGGCGATATACCGGAGAACGTAGTTGAAGCCTACGAGAAATACGGCACAGCTTTTGAAGAGATCTCGAGAAGAGCGGAAGAAGTCGCCGAGAATAGGAGAAGAGCCTTAGAAGAATTCGAGAAGAGAATTGAGATCTGGAGGAGGAAGCTCGTCTCGGTAATTTCAAAAGTAGCCGAATCCTATCGGAGTTTTCTACAGAAATTTGATGCAGTAGGAGATGTTAGACTCGTCAACTTAGATGATTTCGCGAACGCCGGATTAGAGTTACTAGTGGGTTTTAGAGGAATGGAGCCTGCACTTTTGGATCCATATACTCAGAGTGGAGGAGAAAGATCTACAGCTATAATGTGCTTCCTACTCGCACTACAAAGCTATATTAAATCTCCCTTTAGAGCCGTAGATGAATTCGATGTCCACATGGATCCCAGAAACAGAGCAGCTATATTGGATATGATAATTCAACTGGCTCAGAAGAATAAAAATACACAGTATATAATGATAACTCCCGGTCCTCTCGATAGAATACCCGAAGACGCCAATATTATACTAGTTCAAAAGGTAAAAACCGCCTCTATCCCTTCGATTGTAAGGGTGAGAAAATGAGGGGGAATGCTAGGATTAGACTTAGAGAGCTCCTAGAGGAATTGACTGAGACTTTAAAGAGAACTTCTGACCCGTTTAAAGTGAATATTAAAAGTATATTGAACGAGTTAGCTGAAATACTTCCCTATCTAGAGTATGAAGACTTGATCGTCGACGCTGAGATTCTAAGTCAGATTGTTGAGGTTATAAAAGAGCAGGAAGAGTGGATTAGAAATAGGTCAGCTATGCTGGTTTTAGGCCCCTTCATAGCATTGCTGAAAATCGCCTCTTTGTCTAAGCAAGAGCTAGCGAAAGAGCTAGCCACGGCCTGGCACCCGGTGGTAGAGCTGGAGCAGATAACTTGGACTGATGTAATGCGCGCTTTAAACTACTTGTCTGCTAGGAAGAAATTTGTCTTAGAAACTCCCGAAACTGAAAGATTAAAAACAGTTTCAAGCCAAGATTTAGAAGAGTTAGGGTTGATGTTAAAACTAGATCTAGAGAAACTCGCTGATAAAATTAAGAATGAAATCTTGGAAGAACTAGTTGAAAGAGGTTTTGTAGAATACACAGAAGTAGTTAAGGGAAAAAGTATACTTGAAGTCTTCGTTAAGGCATACGTGGTTTCATATCTGGCCACTGCTGGAGAATTCAGCATAGTATACGATCCACTCAAAGAGAGATATTATATAGTAAAACCGTCTAACGGAGAATATCAGTCAATAGTTATACCTCTAGGAGGCGTCACCCATTCCAGCTAGAGTACCATCTTCCAAGATTAGAAAAGCTGCCAGAATTCTCTTATTTCGAAGTAGAGGGAAGCCTGGAGTAAAAGGGTGGGAGCTGCGGAAGCTTCTCGGAGAGGATTTTGTAGAAGTAGTTAGAGCTCTTAAAAATTCCTTGGAGACTTTCGGTTTAACTATAAAAATTGTAGGTGAGAACGGGGAATTCCTAAGCCTCGACTCCGATAAGGATTCGCTGAGAAAAGCTCTTTTCATCACGGTTCTAAAAGAGCCGCCGACTTTGCAAGAGCTTAAAACCTCCGGTTGGAGGATAGACGATATAGCCATGCTATCCGTCTCCCTCCTCTATCTGCTTTCGAGAGGAGGGAAAGCCTCTAGAAAAGAACTATTAAATGTGTTATATTCCAAATTTGGTAAATGGAGAGTTAACTATGTAGTGGAAAGATTGATAAAGCTGGGATATTTAGAGGAGGAAGACGAGAATATAGTTATAGGTTGGCGATCTAAAATTGAGATAGACTTCAATAAGCTTTTAGGAATTCAAAGATTTTAGCTTCTCTATCTTCTCCAAACTCTTCTTTCTGTGTTCTATCCAAAGTTTTTTAATAAAAGCGTCTAGATCACCAGTAAATTCTGAGGCTATCTTGGGTACTTCTCTAAAATTAAACCCCGCGGCTCTAGTCAATACGGCTCCAATACCGTAGCTCTGTAAGTTTTTAACACTATTCCAGAAGTTTCCACATCCTTTCCCTCTCCTGCTTTTACATTTTTTAAGTCTTAAAGCCATCTCCCTCTCGCTGATGATGTCGAAGGCCAATCTATCGGATCCGCAAGAGGGACAGAAAAGCTCCTCAACTAATTCCGCAATTGGATTGCTCCACACATAGCCACAGTCAAGACAAGCCAGGGAGACGAAGCATGATAACAATCTTATCTTGAACATCATCATAGAGATTAGATCTCTCTTATCAGGAGATACGGGTTCTAGAAATTCTCGCATAAAGTGGAAGTGTTCAAGCGTGATTTTTGTAGGACCTACAACTGCTTTAATTTCGAATTCTCCACGTTCAAGCATTTCTACGACTTTTAATGCTTTCTCTAAATCCATATCCTTGTAGAGTACCTCCTTTAAAGCCTCTCTGTAGGGAGGAGTATCCTTCAAGGCTATTGCCAGTTTTTCCACATCTCCTTTCGCAAGCGTTGTGCCGGGTTCGATAACTCCCATCTTCCTAGCTACCTGTTGAAGTCTCCATCTGAAAGCTCTACTCTCCTCTACCGCTGCGTATATGTATTTTTTGAATTTTTCAACAGTAGTATCTCTTAAAACGGCTTCTACCTCTTCTAAGCCTACTCCTCCACCTCTTAAAACTATCCTATAGGGCTTCTCCGAAACATAGACTGGTAATCCAAAAAGCCTAGCTAATCTATATGAGATATACTTGCCCAATACTCGGTTTACCCTATTGCCGAAATGCATATGAACAATTATTAGCCCCTCTGCATCTTCTACTACTATACGCCTATCAGTTGGCACTGGAGTCCCTTCTCTAGCCATATAGTACACGTTTAAAATAGCTTTTTCAATAGTTTTCCTAATAGCTTTATATTCTTTAGAGATAAAGTCGGCTATTTCGCCTAAGCTACGGCCTTCTTTAGCCATCTTCTCTACCAAGCCTCTAATTTTTCCAACTTCTTGTGCTACTTCAAAAGAAACGGGTATTTCCTCGCCCACCCAGCTCGGTATAGCACTCCTATAGTCGTCTATAGGTTTAACGTAGACTACTTCCTCGGTTAAAGAAGAAACCTCCCAGGGTCTTCCCGCCATTATAAACCTAGCTCCCGGCTCGCAGTATTCAGAGACAAAGAAATCATCAAGTATTCCTACAAAACTTCCGCTTTCTCGATCTACTACATAGTATTGTTTAACTTCCGGTATCATAGATAGAACGCCGAAAAAGTAGCTGTAGCTCCTATCTCCTGGTCTGATATAGCCTCCTCTTATTCGAACCAAGTATATGTCTTCTAGAAACTCAATTAGATTCTCAAATTCTCCTCTCTCCAAATCCTGGTAGGAGATTGTCTTTTTTAAGATTTCATATACTTCGTCTAGCGTATACCTCCCGGTTAAAGCGAAGCCTACTACTTCGTGAGCCAAAACGTCGAGAGGCTTAGGCGGAGGGCGTGAAGGCTCGATCCATTCCTGTTTTAAAAGCTTTACCAAGACCATGGCCTCTAAGGCGTCATCGCTATCTCCGACTAGTATGGCTCCTTTACTTACTCTTCCTATTCCGTGTCCAGACCTCCCTATTCTCTGGATTAATCTGCGGACTTCTCTCGGCGAGTTGTACTGTATTACGAAATCCACATGTCCTATATCTATACCCAGCTCCATGGAAGAAGTACAGATAACTCCTTTAATCCTGCCGTTCCTCAACATTTCCTCTATCCTAACCCGCTCTTCCTGCGATAAGCTTCCATGATGAACGTAGACTGGCAGTTTTAAATTCCAGAGCTTAAGCCTACTCCCGATCATCTCGACAGTAGGCCTAGTATTAGAAAATACCAAAATACTCCTGTATTTCTCCACCGCGCTCCTTATATACCTCAGGCGAGCTGCGACTCCTTCAGAAGTCATTATCTGCTCTGCAAGCCGTGCATCCTCCTCACTGACCTCTGGCCATACTACGTCTACCTCTATTATTTTAGCTACGGGAGTATAGACTACTCTACACTCTTTGCCAAGTCCTACTAGAAATTCCGCTACCTCATTCGGGTTGCCTACTGTAGCCGAAAGGCCTATCAGTTGGAAATCTCCTCCTATAATTTTCCTCGCTTTTTCGAGGAGGATCGCGAGCTGTACTCCACGCTTACTATCCGCTATCTCGTGGACTTCGTCTACTATAACCCATTTAAGCTTAGAAATATGCTTCCTTAACCTCTCTCCTATTAGGAGGAGCTGGAATGTCTCAGGAGTCGTTATGAGTATATCGGGCGGCTTAAGGGCTTGTAGCCTTCTTTCGGATGAGGGCGTATCGCCGTGTCGAACGGCTATCTTCAAATCTAACTTTAAGGACCACCATTCCAACCTGCTTAATAGATCTCTGTTTAAGGTTCTTAGAGGAGTTATGTAGACAAGTTTTATACCCTCTCTCCTCTCTTCTTCTAATAATTTAGATAGAAGTGGGAGGAATGCCGCCTCAGTCTTTCCCGTCCCAGTAGGTGCTACCACGAGAACATTTTCCCCCGCCAGTATATAGGGTATAGCCTCTACCTGGGGTGGAGTAGGTTCTTTAAACCTTTTCTCCACCCAAAGCTTACGCACAAAAGGATGAAGTTTCTCTATTACGTCCAAGAGTTCACCAAACTATCTACAGTCTTAACGGTATATAAGCTATATCGAATCTACATGTTTAAAAGCAGTGTAATATAGAAACACGTATAGAGTATAGATTATCGCCGTCATGTAGAATGGCAGGTCTAGCCAGATATTATCCATCATATAGCCTCCCAGCGGCATCGATAATGTCTCCCCGATTTGGAAGCCTAGAGACATATAGGTTAGCGCCATGCTCCTCTCTTCTTCCTTTACTGCTTTCATGAAAGCTGAGGTCACAAGAGGGTTAGCCATGTTCATCAAAGTATTCCTGAGCACGACTACAGTAAATGCCGCTGGAACGCTAGAGGAGATGGTTAAAAACACGAGTAGAGGTATAGAAGAAGCTTGAAGGAAAGTAGAAGTTTTCACCGTACCGAATTTCTTCGAGAACAGCGGATTTAACATAGTTGAAGCCATTAGAGTAAACGAGAGGAAGAAATTCAAAACTCCCAATTCCCCGGATTCGACTCCATATTTCACACTCAAATAGTAGAATATTAGAGGTATTGACAAACCTGCTCCGAAGCCTATAGCTAACTCGATCAACAATATTTTCCCGAGAACTCCTTTAGGTTTGAGAATTGGTATTTTCTCACTGCCTACCTTTAGATCTCTTATCTTAAATATAGGTATCAGAGATATGACGCCTATAACGTATACTAGCAGGAAAGAACGCATATAGGATTTAAGTAATGAAATCTTCCAAATTTTGGAGAGCCATACTGGAATAAAGCCGAGGAGACTCCCCAAGGCCTCGGCCGCTGTAAACATTATCTGTTCCACGCTGTATGCTAAGTCGAGGTCTTCTCTTCTAACTATATTCGATATATACGAGTAGTATGCTGGCATGGAGATCGAACCTAAAGAAGATAATATCGAGGATAATAGTAAGATTTCAAACCGGATTGAAAAAGCCATAGGCAGGTATGATAAAGTAGATAAAAACCAGAAGATTAGGAATATCTTCTTCGCAGACATATAATTTGTTAAAATTCCTCCGATAAAAGTCCAGACCATAGCTAAGAAAGTGTTGATAGAACTTAAAATCCCAAGCTCCGTTCCTCCATAACCAGCGGCTTTCATATACAGCGGATACACTATGTAGTAGAAAGACCAACCCAGTGAGCCTAAACCAGTGCTGTACATAAGTAGCCAATAGTCTCGGCTAAGCTTTTTTAAATCGTTGAACATTCTGTTCACCGATATTGTTAACCCTATTACCGGTGAATTTATTTCTTTCCAATCTCTATTTCTAGAGGGAAGATGAAATCGTTTAGAGAAGAAGAGGTAAAGCTGAATAACTCACTTAACGTAGTTAAAATACCCTTGAACCCTGCTAGGCGTTATGCTGTTATAGGGTGTAGAGGATGGGCAGAGCAGGGCAGGTATGTTGAAAATCTCCATAGGCACTTAGATAGGCTCGGCGAAGCCATAGTTGCAAAAGGTTACTTCTGGGGGGCTTCGGACTATGGCTCTGGAGGTTATCCACTTAAAAAAGCTCTAAAGAGTGTTAAAATGCTGATTAGTTATATGAAAGAGAAGTATCAGATAGAAAAATTCGTAATTCTGGGCACTTCAATGGGAGGTCATATAGCCCTTATCTACGCCATAGAAAATCCTGAAGATGTCTGTGGAGTAGTGGATATATATGGTGTAGTCGACGTGGAGAAACAAGTTAGATATATAGTTAAGATGCTTTCAATGCTGCCAGTAGCTGTATTTAAAATTAAGGAATTAAGTGCTTTGAAAGCTGCATTCCGCTTCTTAGTCGATGTGAAAGAAGAATTTGGAGGAGAACCTAGGCTTTTAAAATTCACAGAAGAATACGCTAGGTATTCGCCGTTGAAAAGGATAGGAGAGCTTAAAGTCCCGCTCTTAATAATTCACGGAGATAAGGACCAAGCCGTTCCTCTAGAGTTTAGCCGAGAACTCGTGGAAAAGCTCAGAGAAAGCGGCAAGAATTACCTTCTATACAAGTTTCACATTGTTAAGGATTATGGACATGAAGAAAAGACTATTGAAGAATCTATAGACGTTATCTACGATTTCTTAGAATACTGTTTTAAAAAATGTTAAGGAGTTAAAGCAATCTTTAAACCTTCTTTATTTAAGGCAACTTGAAAAGCCTTTTCTATATCATCTAGAGAAAACCTATGAGTAACAAGTCTTTCCAAGTTTATCCTGCCGCTAGCCGCTACTTCTACAGCTCTCGAGAACACTTCTCTGCTATAAATAAAGCTCCCCACGAGTTTCCTCTCCCCATAATGTATAGCATTTAAATCTAGCGATGTATTCGTAGGAGGCCAAACTCCGGCGAATACCACTATTCTACCTCCTTTAGCCGTAAACCTAAGAGCTTCAGAGGCGAGAGAAGCCGTTATAGTGCCACCCGTCGACAACATGGCTATGTCTACTCCATACTTCCGCGTCTCTCTCATCACTACGTCGTATACGCTCTCCCTCATAGGGTTAATGACGACGTCGGCCCCGAATTCTTCAGCATATTTAAGCCTCTCATCTAAAAGATCGCTTACAATTATCCTACCAGCCCCCATTATTCTAGCTAGAGAAATCTGGAGCAAGCCCATGGGTCCTGCGCCTACTATCAATACAGTTTCTCCTGGTTTAAGCTCTGCGTTTAACAAGCTGCCTAGACTTGCCGCTAAAGGCTCTACCAGCGATCCTTCAGTATATGTCATGTTTCTGCCTAGCTTGTATACGTTTTCAGCTGGAACCTTAACATATTCGGCAAATGATCCATCTAGTTTAACTCCTAGCTCCGCGGCGCCTCCTATACCGCCTAATTTTAGACAGAGATTATGTTTTCCTAATCTACAATACTTACAGTTGCCACAGAATATGAAAGGAAGAACAGTTACTCTATCCCCTTTCTCTAGAAAATCCACTTTTTCTCCTACTTCCTCTATAACGCCGGAAAATTCATGTCCAAGTATGAGAGGCTTTCTGAAGGTTGAATGACCCGTATATTTTCTCAAATCGGTAGGACATATTGTAGTTACCTTTACTCTTATAAGAACATCTCTCTCTCCTGGAGATGGAATAGGCTTATCTTGAATTTTTAAATTTCGTGGACCGTAAAGTACAGCTGCTTTCATAGCTACATAACAAAGTAAACAGGTAGTAAAATAAAATTTCGACTAAAACGTTGACAGTTTAGATAATGTATTTAAAACTTTTTCAACAGCATCTAAGACTTGAAGTCCTTTAAAGAGAACTTCATAAGCACTATAAAATAGGGGAAGCCTGCTTTTATCAACTTTTCCATTTATAAACTTATACATCATCTCCGCCGTCACGTAGCCCTCTACGACGCCGACTCCTCTCTCCTCCATCTCTTTTAAGGCTTTGTCGACGGGAAAACCCATACCTATAAACATGCCGAACATGCCGTTCCTCCCGCCTCTAGTTGTGACCAACAGATCTCCTATTCCCGATAGCCCGTACACAGTTTCCCTTTTACCGCCCATTTGTTCGACTATATAAGCCATTTCTTTGATTGCCTGTGCGAAGAAAGCAGATTTCGCGTTATTCATCTCCAATCCATTTCTCTTTTTAGCGAATCCGTCAAACCATCCTATAGCTATAGCATAGATGTTTTTAAGCGATGCACAGAGCTCCGCGCCTATAACATCATCGTTAATACTTATCTTATAGTACGTCGTCTCGAATTCCTTCTTAATATTCTCCACTAATTTCAAATTTTTAGAATTATATACGACCATCGTGGCATATCTATGAGCCAACTCTTTGGCTATGGAAGGACCGGAAATGTATATTATCCTATCACCTCCTTCGATTATCCTCTCGACAATTTGTGTCATTGTTAAAATTTCTCCTCCAACTTCTTCCAATCCTTTAGCAACTATCACAATAGGCGTTTTTCTATCTATAATATCTTTGATTTGTTCTGAAACTGAAGCCACTCCCGCAGAACTCACTCCGAGAATAACCACATCTATATCTTTTAAGGCTTTTTTAAGATCTTCTGGATAGTAGATTTTAACTAAATCGGGAATTTTAACTCCTATTCTAGGATGAAGTCCTCCTTTAGCGATGACATCTAATATTTTGACATCGTATTTTGTCCCCCAAAGTCTAACTTCATGCCCTCTATCAACCAAAGGCACGGTTAAGGCGCTACCCATAGCTCCTGCTCCTAGAATAGCTACCTTCACCAAATCACCATAAATGTTATGAGTAGGCAGTAAAATAAATAAGCTTCTGAACAGGATATACCTAAACAAGGGGTGTTTTCATGCTCATTTATGCAGGTTCAGCAAGTAAATATTTTGGATTAAAATTGGCTAGGCTTTTAGGAGTAGAATATGTAAATACCGAGACTAGAAAATTTCCGGATGGAGAACTCTATATCCGGTTCGATAAAGAGCCTAGAGGCGAAACCGCAGTTCTAGTTCAGTCCATGTATAGAACCCCAAACGACTATTTAATTGAGTATCTTTTTATTTCGAAAACGTTAAAGGAATTAGGCGCTAGAGAAGTTATAGGCGTGATACCTTATTTCCCGTACGCCAGACAAGATACACGATTCAAGCCTGGAGAAGTCGTTAGCCTATCCGTAGTGCTAGAACTTCTAGAGAAGATGGGTACTGACCGAGTTGTAACCGTGGATACGCATCTTCACAGAGTGGAGGATATAGGCGAGATCTCGAAAATTCCCTTCACTAATCTGTCAGTTATGGAAGAGATAGGGAGATATTTCAGAGATAAAATTAGAAAAGAGAAAACTATAGTAGTAGGACCGGACGAAGAGGCCAAACAATGGGCTAGAATTGTAGCTGATGTTCTTCAAGTTCCGTTTACCGTATTGGAAAAGATACGATTAGGAGATACTGAGGTCGAGATTAAAGCTAGAGAAGAGGAGCTAATCGAAGGAATGGATGTCTTGATAGTTGATGATATTATAAGCACTGGAGGCACTATTGAAGCTGCAGTTAAAAGGGTTAAAGAAAGAGGAGCCAATAGAGTATTTGTAGCTTGTGCACACGCTATACTTGCAGCAAACGCAGAATATAGAGTATTTCACGAAGGAGTAGAAGAACTTGTAGCCTCTGATACTATTCCAAGTCCATACAGCGTAGTATCTGCCATACCAGTAGTAGCCAAATACCTTTCTAAAATGTAGTCACTATTAAAATTCCATAGTCTAACTGTATGGTGGTTTAAGTGACGGTTAAAATCTCTGCCTCAATTATAGCCGCCGAATTAGTGAATATAGAGAAAATAGTTAAACAATTAGAAGTAGCGGGTGTCGATATCATACATGTAGATTCTATGGATGGACATTTCTTCCATTACATAGGACTAGGCCCTCACGTTATAAAAGCTATTAAGAAAGTGGCTGAGATACCAGTTGATGTGCATTTAGCGGTTGAAGAACCTGAAAGAATTCTAAGCACCTTCTTAGAAACCGGGGTAGATTCCATATCTATTCAACTAGAGGCTTGTAGATTCCCTCTAAGAGTGATTAGAAGAATTAAATCAGTAGGTGTTAAAGCGGGAGTAGCGATTCTCCCAAGCACTCCTATATCACAGATTGCTGAATTAGTTAAATACGTAGACTTCGTGCTACTGTTATCGAATAATAATTCATTTTTTGTAGAATGGCATGATGCTGAATTCCTTCCAGAGACTTTTGATAGAATTAGGAAACTCAGAGAAATAGCTAAAGATTATAATATCGAAATAGCCGTAGACGGCGGAGTTTCAAAAGATATAATCCCGGTTCTAGTAAAGAATGGAGCAGATATTCTAGTTATGGGACGGGCAGTATTCCAGGGTGATATAGAGAAAAACGTGAAGGAAATCAGGAGCATTATTGAGGAATCAACTAGATTTTAATATCTCAAGTATTTTCTTCTCTAATTCCTCCCTACCTATACCACTTATAAATGGGACTCCATTTAATATTGGTATGTCCTTTCTTTCAGGAAAACCAGCGGTTGTTATTATTAAATCAATTTTTCCCAGAGTTTTAATATAATAATCCATTTCGGTGAACCTGCATTGGATTACGTTGGCCTCTATACCATGTTTCTTCAAAAATTCTTTTAGTTTGCCAGCTACTATAGTAGCCGTAGCTATCGCAGTACCACAAGCTACTAAAATGTTCTTTCTTATACCCATAGAAACTCCCTAAAAATAGGTAAATAAATCAAGAATTTAAGTTTAACCTTATTCAAATTTATATAATTTACTAGCGAACTCTTTGATCGATTCTACTCTGTCAATAAACAAAGTTACGACTATAAGGATTATTAACAAGCCGTAATTAGCTCCGGGAGGTAACCAAGACGCTATAACTGCTATCGGTATGTACGGTTGTAACCATATACATCCTATCGGTGAAGCATCAGCTGCAATAGCTCCTATACTTTTCGCCGTCTCTGTAAATATCGGAGACCACCAGCTACCCAGGTAGAGGAATATTGCCATAATTACCGTTCCGGCAATTACTGTCTTTATGAGGTCTCCTAGGAAGAAGGGAGTTGTAGCCACCACGAAGAACGGTGTAGCTGCTAAATCCGCATAAGGTAGTACTTTGACTCCGGGTAGTATTATAGCTAATACTAGAGTTATAGGTATCAATAATAAGCCGGCGGCGACTGTAGTCGGATGGCCTATTGCGATAGCGGCATCCATTCCAATGTATATTTCCTTCCCTGGGAATCTCTTAGTAAAGTATTCACTTACTGCATCGGCTATAGCAGTTAAGCCTTCCATTAACAGGCCTATCATTCTCGGCAATAGCAACATTACTGCAGCTGAATTCATAGCCGTTTGGGCTATTCCTAGAATATCGTAGCCGCCTAGGAAAGCGATAACAGCACCTATTATTAATCCTAGAACTATAGGTTCTCCTAAGACTCCAAGTCTTTCTTTTACACTTTCTGGATCGGTTTTAGGAGTAGGTATCTTATCGAGTAGTGGTTTGAGAATGGCTAGATAGGGTATTGTTCCAACCCATCCTCCGCCTTGAGGTATGGAATAGCCTTTATAGCCGGGGAACAGCTTCCATAAAGGCTTTACCGTCCAATCCGCCACTTTCAGGCAGAATACTTCATAGGCTACTGCGGCTAATAGAGAGAAC
>QMRG01000012.1 GCA_003649235.1 Thermoprotei archaeon
TCAAAAAGCTTATATTGAAACTTGTGAAAGATAGCTTGGTGTAAACGATGTCCTTTGCCTATAGAATAGCAAAAAAGTTTGATCGATCAAACATTGGCAGGATATTCTTGATAATATTGATAACGGGTTCTCTATTAGTGATGGGGGGTTTACTCTATGTTATTGTCAACAATCCGCCACCTTTATACAGTGAGGGACCTTTTGCATATGGCTTGAACAGGCAATCTAGCATCGAAGCCCTGGTAGTAGCATTTGCTTACGCGGTTGGCATAGGCGGGCTTTACCTGCTTTATACCACTAGACGCTACTATTACGATTTAAGGTTCCTTTCAATAAATCTCGTCTCAGGAACTTTACTGCTACTCCTCTCACTTCTTCTTCTGCAATCAATTTACGCTATGAAAGTTGGAATGTAACGGGCGTTATATGTGGATAGTATTGAAGAGATTTTGAGGAAAAAGCACTTATTTGTCCTCTTTTATGGGAATTGTTTTATTCCATTATCTCTTGTTTGCTTAAAATACCTTCAAAATGCGCAGTTAAATAGTAAAGGGCTATACTTCCTTCAAGGCAGAACTGCTACGCCAGCTTATCTATCAAAAGTTCTTGGCGAATTGGATATAAAATTTATTCAGAGGCTTACAATAGTTCCTCTGCTAGACCCACTCTATCAATTTATAGTCGTAAATACATTGGATACCTTCGTAGATAACTATGACTGGACGATTTTCGACGATTTCTTTGCAAATTTTCTCATCATTAGAGGACTGGCTAAAAATCTCAGAACTATAAGTATTATGTTTGAACAAATCTCAAAGTTGAAGGAAATCTCTAGAAAACACAGCATATTGATAATAATAACTGCCGTAGAGGAAATTAAGAGTATTGTACCTATCGACAGAGTAAAAGATGCTGCCGATGTCGTAGTTAGAGTAGAACATCGTGAAGGCGAAATTGTCGCCACAATAGAGGAGTGAAAAATGATAGTTAAATTGAGCGATATTGCGAATAGCAGAAAAATTCTGATTATCTGTGATGGACTAGATGTATATACCGCAGTTTCCAATATTTTAAAGAGAAATAATTTAAAAATTGAAATATATCCCTACATGCCATTGAAGGAGGAACTCGTCTATCATGATGTTATAATAATAGTGAAGCCCCGCGATTGTAAGAAGCTTATAAAAAACTATACAACGGTTTTTTATACCTATTTATCCGCAGACATCTGCTTCTTACTTGATTTAGTTGCAGCGATGAAAGGAGAATTTGTAAAAAAGGTCGATATAGGAGTAGATCCCGGTTTAAGTAACATAGGAATAGCTGTGATAGCCGACGGAATATTAGTAATGGGAGAAACACTGTCTACAATACATGCTGTAATACGCATTTTAAACAAAATAACTGTCTATGAACCTCCTATAAATAGGATAAAGATAAAAATTGGAAATGGAGAGAATTATAAAGCATTTCTAGAAGAAATTCTACAAATTGAGAAAACAAAGTTAGGCAGATTCGATATAGAAATCGTAGACGAAGCTCAAGCCAAGAGCAATATTTTGTCGATAAAGAACGTGAGAGATAAAAACGTTATAGACGCATTAAAGATATTGACATGTAAAGGCTATAGAAGAATTCAATAATCAAAAGAGCACATTTTATTGAATACGAATTTATATGTTTTGAAACATATTCATTGCTGATCACGTGGGGTCGCGTATGGAGAATAGTTTCATTGGTGAATTTAATAAGGAATTTAAAAAGCTATACCTCGACTACAACAAGGCCGTATCTGAAAACGATTTTGATAAGGCGATCGAAATAGGGGAGAAAATCTTAGAGGGCTTAATTAAGATTTCTAGAGAGCATATATTAGGTATTTTACGAAACGACACTATCAAGGACTTGGTAGAGGATATAATAACTTTTCATGAAAAGAACCTCGCGTTTATAGAAGGCACTTGTGAAGCAATTAAAGATATGCCAGTTCTATTTACATTCGATACGAAGGAGCGGGCAGTAGAGCTTTTATCCTCCAGTATTTCAGAGTTTTTCAGTTTTGTATTAGGAGCCTTAATGATATTAGCTGATTTAGAAGCTACGGCTAGAAAACATTCGACAAGCAGTGAAGATAAAAGCTCAGTGCCTAGAGTTATGTAATTTTTGTTTAGGCTCTATTACTTCTTTAGGAGCTGCTTTGAAGATTTCTAAATAAGACCTTAAAACTTTAGGTATTACTACTGTGCCATCAGGTTCTTGGAAATTCTCAACAATAGCAGTTATGGCTCTGGAAGTAGCTATAGCTGTAGAATTTAAAGTATGAACATAACCTTTAGCTGGAGCTCCGCGTACTTTCGCGTATTTTATCCCAAGTCTATAGCTCTGATAATCTGTAACATTACTGCAGGATACCATCTCTCTATATCTAGCCTGAGCCGGCATCCATGCTTCTAAATCATATTTCTTAGCCGCTACGGCTCCCAAATCCCCAGAACACACGTTTACAATCCGGTATGGAATACCAAGTCCCTGCCATATCTTCTCCGCATTTTCTATTAATCGTTCATGCCATTCCCAAGATTCTTCCGGATGCGCAAAAACGAATTGTTCAACTTTGTTAAACTGATGTACCCTGAATATTCCTTTGGTATCTCTACCGTGAGCCCCTGCTTCCTTTCTAAAGCAAGGACTTACTCCAGCGTAAAGAATAGGCAACTCATCTTCTGGCAATGTTTCATTCATATGTAGCGCGGCGAGAGGATGTTCGGATGTGGCTATCAAATAAAGATCCTCATCCTCTATCTTGTATATCATGTCTTCGAAATCTTCAAAGCTTATAACTCCTTCATACGCTTTTCGCTTTAACATGAATGGTGGTTCGACTATTTTGAAACCTTGTTTGGCTAAGAAATCTAAAGCATACATTATAAGCGCCAAATCTAACCATACTAAGTCATCATATAAGTAGTAAAATCTAGCCCCCGCTACTTTAGCCGCCCTCATAATATCCGCTAATCCCGCATTCTCAACATAATCAGCATGCCCTAGAGGTTTATAGTCTATGATCTCATACTCTACGTTAAAGCCTCTTGTTTGATCTAGAAACTTTTCTAAATCTCCATGGTATACTCTGGGCCTCCCCCAGAAACGTATTGGGACATTATCTGATTCATCTCTCCCCATAGGAACAGTCTCATGTATTATATTTGGTATGCTTAGCAATACTTTGTTTCTCTTCTCTTCAAGTCTTCTCATATGCTCTGTCAATGCTTGAACTTCCTTTCTTAACATGCTAGCTTTCTCTATGGCTCTTTTACGTTCCTCACCGCTTAAGCCAGCAATTTTTCTAGAGACCACATTTAACTCATAGCGTTTTTTATCCAGCACTGTTTTCATTTTACGCCATTCTTTATCCAGTTTTAAGGCTTCATCGACTATCTTATCATCAAGACCTCTCCGTCTTTGAGACCATTTCAACTTTTCTGGATTGTTGCGCAGGCAGTAGAGAATACTCCATATAGCTGGCACTACAGTCCCCGGCTTTAATCTAATGGTGGTGGATTATTAAAACCTTTAGTTTTTCTATACTCGTTTATCCATTTTAGAAAGTCTTCAGATGGAGGATGTTCCTTATATAAAATGTCTCTATTGGCCTCTAATAATTCCTCACTGCTGCCAAGAATCGAGGAGAATAAGAAAACATTAGTACTGAATACTTCTTTCCATTTCTTATCTCTCAGCAAGTGATGAGATAAAATTACATATTTAAGATCATTGGAAAGTTTTTTCAAGTTTTCTAATCCTTTTTCAACTTCTTCTCTTTTAACTTTTCTCCCTGATAAATAAAGTGGAGGCCCTCCTACTATCAATACATCTGGCATAATAGACAGGATATAGGAGAGAGTTTTGTCGGATATAGGTCCCTGCACGTCAGGCGCATACATTACTTTATATTCTCCACAAATTACTGTAAAAATTAGAACCCATCCAAGTTTAGAGCCTTCGGAGCCATGCGGTAATGGAGGTGACGCCTCTACCACGGTCGAGCCAAATAACATCCTGTTCGAGTCAAAGTATAAGAGCCTTGCCGAGCCTAAGTCTTCGACTTTGTTTTTAAATACAAGTCCTCTTTTCCGCTGATTAAAATTTATATGTTCTTCCACGTTTTTGGCCAATATTATCTTCTCCGAATATATCTCTCCATACGTCTCCTCGTCAGTCCACTCATACCAGCTTTTAAAAGCTGGCGTATAATGGTCTAGATGGTAATGACTTACAGTGACCACATCTGCTTTCTTAGCATAACTCAGAATTCTTCGACGCGCTTCTTTAACGGCCTTAAACTCGAAGGGATGCGGCGGTAAGCCGTAGCGTCGCGGAGCTAGCGATACTCCAGGATCAAATAATATTTTAATATCTGGAGTTTCCAGAAAAAGACACATACTACGTACTCCAAGACTTTCATCTGCAATTGGAATTATCTTTATCTTACCTATTCTCATTTTGATCTCCTTTGTTTACGCAGGAACTGTTCTTCATACCGCCGCTTTAGCTCCGATAAAGTAGTTACATCATATGGACTTTTATCATATCTTATCCTAGTTATTCTGGCAAAACGGAGAGCTAATCCCGATCGATACTTGGGGCTTTTCTGTATTTCGCTATAAGCAACCTCCACGACTATCGAAGGTTTCACGAAAATCCTATAGCCCTCTTCCCTAACTTTTAGCTGTAGAAGACGTTTTGTCATTTCTTTAAATTCTTCGTCTGTTAACCCCTTAAAAGTTTTCCCTACTATAGTAAACCCGCCAGAAAAGTCATCTAGCACAGCTAAATAATAGTCGCTTAACCATCCCCGCCTCCTTCCATGTCCCCATTCAGCGGCAACAATCACAGCGTCTATAGTATCTGCCGTTTTTATCTTTAACCATTTCTTGCCTCTTATACCGGGCGTGTATACACTAGAAAGATCTTTAGCCATTAAACCCTCATGCCCGGATTCAATTGATTTTTTAAAAAAGTTCTCTGCCTCCTTTAAGTCTTCTGTTATGATTCTCTCTGACAGAAATTCAGCATCGACATTTTCTTCAAGAAAACTCCATCGTTCTTTATAAGGCAGATCTACCAGAACTTGCCCATCTAAAAATAGAATATCAAAAAACTTGGGAATAAGCGGTATCTCTCTTAACAAGCGTGGCAACTCCTTCTGCCTCCTAATTCTCTTAACTAACTCTTGAAAGGGAAGAGGTTTACCATTTCTTAAACTTATAACTTCTCCATCTAGGACAACCGTAGATGCCTTAATATTGTTCTTAACCAAGTCTACAATATCTGGTAAATTAACAGTAACATCAGTAAGTCTACGCGTAAAAATTCTAACTTTATCATTTTTCTTATGAACCTGTATACGGACTCCATCGTATTTAAACTCGAACGCGCAAATACCACCATGTTCTTTCAAGGCTTCAACGACGCTATAGACCATTGAAGCCAGCATAGGTTTTACTGGCCTGAAAAGTTCAAGTGTAACATTTTTCAAGCCTTCACAACCATTAGTGAAAGCCTTAGATGTCAACTCTCCTATATCGCCGATGAACATGTATGCCCGTCTAACAACTTCTAAATTACATCTTAAAGCATAGGACAAAGCCTCTAAAATCATCCCTTCATTGACACCTACCCTCATTTCGCCGAAAATTGCACGGAGGAGGCATTCTCTTTCATCTTCTGAAAGAGAAAGCAACAAGCTCCTCAAACTCTCCTCTTTTTTTCTTCTGGAACCCTCTCCTCTTATTAAAGCTATTCTTCTCAAAGAGTTGTATATCTCTTTAAGCGTGCTAGGCTTTTCGAGCAAAAGTGTTTGACCGGATTTTAAGCTTTTTAAGACTTTGTATACTGTAGATAGACCCACATCAAGCTTTAAATCCTCGTACTCAGGAAATATCTTACCTGAAATTAAAAGCGCAACTATTCTTGCGTTATCCGGACCTATCTTAGACATAAATTCAGTAAGAATTCTCACTTTCTCTTTTCTACTCTGGGTTTTTTCAAGTTTTTTACAGAGCGAAACAAATTCTTTAAATAGAACTTCAACCATCTCTGCCCACCCATTCTTCTATGCTCTTTTGACGCAGGAAAGAAAGTCTCATTAGCCGATCTATAACCGTTTTAACCCTTTTCGGAGAAAAATTTTTCTCATTTATTAAAAAATATTCTAGTTTTTCAATCTCTGGTTTTTTGAAGATTATAGAATATTCATCATTGACCTCGGGATACAGAAATATTTTTCTAACCATCTCATAATCGAAATTTATTCTGTCTAATATTCTGTATGGGAGCTTTTCTATAGATCCATATTTCTTTATCAATTTTAACGCGGTTTTAGGACCTATACCTTTTACTCCTTCATTAAAATCTGTTCCTACTAGTATGGCTATGTCTATTAACTGTTCTCTTGTGATCTTTAACTGTTTTAAGACTTCTTTTAAGATTATAATCTCTGGAATTAACGGTTTTACTAGTCCTAAACTTGGCAAGAACTCAGTTCCTGATATCGTCAGATATCTCACCAGTCGAGGAGCTCCATATAGCATGCTATCATAATCTCGACTACACACGCACCAAGCGTCGCCTTTAGCTACGATATAAGCTGCTTGAGCCTCAGCATCCGATGGAGCCTGCACTATTGGCAGTCCCATATACTCTATTACTTTCTTGGCATCGGCGAT
Organism: Thermoprotei archaeon; assembly: GCA_003649235.1. Lineage (GTDB taxonomy): Archaea > Thermoproteota > Thermoprotei > Thermofilales > B69-G16 > B69-G16. The sequence goes on from QMRG01000012.1 coordinate 6,729, forward strand.
CATATCTCTCGTTAAAAGCGCGCTTGCCACGGCCTTAGAAAAAGCTTTATCGAACTTACCCTCCTTCAGCGCTTTTTGCCATTCATGTAAAGCTTTCTCTCTATACTCTCTCCGCTTTTCGAGAGCTCGCTTTTTAAGAATATGAGGCTTGCCATCGAAAACGAAGATAGGTCTTATATCGTATTTAACCATTAGGTGTGTAATCCTAAAGACTAAGCCTACTAGATGGGATGTTATATGCCCTTTGGTATCTGTCAAAAGGCTTCCATCAGGTTTACGTATAAGAGCTAAAAACTGGTAGAGCATGTTATTAGCATCTATCGCTATGACTTTAGAGGCAAGATGTTCAAATTTTATTTTCCGTTTATTCAGTAGATTGCCTATGTTTACTCCCATTAGCCTCCCATAACCTTTTGCTCAAAAAATAGAACACAATACTGCTTAAATAGCTTTATAACCTGTTATAAAACGATATGAGGAAAAAAGCCTCGATACTAATTCTAACTTTTATGCTTATTTTCACTATTTCAATTTGTCATGCAGAACCTTACAATGTGAAAATTCACATGACCCCTTATGGTCCTTCTCAATTGCTTATCGTCAATAAACAAGGCGATATAGTACTAATGTATAAGCCGCCTAGTGAGACTTTTCCTATTAAACTTGCCAGCGGAAAATATTATATTTATGCTGAAAAAATCGAAGATAATACTCTATACGTAGGGTATACCGAGGTAACAGTATTTCAAAATACGGAAATAGACCTTGTTTTAAGCCCTTTAACCGCATTACCGCATGAAAAAGCTGAAATAAAATTCTATAATGGAGTAAAGAGAATAAGAGGAATTACGTTTTCAGGTTATATACTCTTCGAAGCTTCGAGTCCTCAAATCGTACAAATTCCTCGTATTCCCTTATTAATAGAAATTTCAAGCGAAACTGGTATTAAATATTTCTTCTATGATCCCGAATACGGATTTAAAGATTTTTTAAGCTTAGTTGAAGAGAAGACTGTAATAGCTGGTGAGAAAAATGATGCTTATAAACCAACTTTCGCCGTGCTTGAATCTGAAAGAAGCGCGTCTCAACTATATGACCTGGAAAGAAAGAAATTGAATATCATGAGCATAATCTTCTGGACAACGATAGTACTTTTAGCTGCATTAGCCATTTTTATAATAAGTAGAAAACAATTAAGTAGATAAAACACGGTGACCTCGTTGGAAATGGAAAGTACCACTTTAAAGATTTACAAATATATGGTTCTCTACGGTAAACCTGTAGGCGTCAGAGAATTGCAGAGAAAACTCAAGCTAAGTAGCCCTAGTCTTGTATCGTATCACTTAAATAAACTCGAAAAAATGGGGTTAGTTAGCAAGCGCTCCGATAATAAATATGTCGTAACCAAGCTAGTCCACGTTGATACACTTACATTTTTCGTTAAAATGGGGAGAATTGCCCTCCCTCGCTTCCTATTCTACTCGGTATTTTTTACGGGTATGCTCCTAGTATACGTAATCATATATCATCCCTATATATTAACAGAGTCTTATATCGTGGGCTTTATTATAGCTCTTACTGCCGTAGCAATATGTTGGTATGAAACATTGCGGTTATTAATAAAGGAATAAATTAAAGTATGGACCGGGCGGGATTTGAACCCGCGACTTTGGGCCCCGGTTTTATCGGGGACTCCCGCTTGCAATTCCCGACAGGCGCCCTGCCTGTTAGCGGGCGCTCTTCCCCTGAGCTACCGGCCCCTTCTAACTAGTAAGATAAAGTTAAATAAACGTTTTGCCTAAGAAGAGCAATAAGCGGTATTGGTGATGCTATGTACAAAATTAGGGCAGTGACTTTACACGTGAAATTTTACGATTGTTTTCCAAATTTAAAGGAAGCCGTCGAATATGTCGATTCACAATTGGACAAGTTAGAATACATCTCTAGAGAGTTAGGAAAGAATGTCGAAATTCTCTCTAAGAGACTTGTTTTACCTTCTTTAGAAGAAATGAAAAGAAAAATAAAAAATTTTGAGTTGAATGCTCTAAGTCTTTTCGAAGACTATTTGAAAAGACGAATAAACTACTACAATATGCCTATTGTTAGTCTAAATCATCCGGCACTAGAGCAAGATCTTCCTAACCTATTCTCTAGTACCGATCACTTTTATTCTTCTATATGCTTAGCAGAGAAAGATTGCGAAAAGAGGGAGACATTAGAGAAAGCTATAACCATTCTTAAAAACATCTCTAGACTCGCCGGATGGTTATCTGCTACTCGCTTTGCATTCTCCATAGGTCCACAACCTCTAACTCCCTATTTTCCTGTAACATCATCTCCACTGACTGGCTATACTATAAGCTTGCTATATGTGAACGACCTGCTAACCGAAGTTTCTTCAAGCAATGAAAATTGTTTGATAAAGCTGGAAAATAAAATCAAAAAAATATGTGAAAATATAAAAAATAAAGCCTTAGAAATTTCCTCAAGGACTGGTCTCGCTTTCCTAGGCGTTGACCTATCCATATCTCCATGGCTTGAAGAAAGCGTAGTTCCTTTAATTGAAAAGATTAAGGGAGATATAAGTATCGGAACTCCTGGAACTTTGCATACTCTCTACAAAATAAACTCCGTCTTGGAAAAAGTTAGCAGAAGTGGAAAGGTTATTGGTTTTAACGAGATCATGTTGCCATTAGCTGAAGATAATGGATTAAAAAGAAGAGTTAGGGAAGGAGATATAGGATTTAAAGAATTAATGATGTACTGTTTGGCTTGTGTAGCTGGTTTAGACATGGTTCCTATACCTGAATGGACGGAGGATAAGGTCTTAATACATCTTTTCAAAGATTTATTTACTATATATGCTATTAAGAAAAAGGTTTTAGGCGTCAGATTGATTCCCGTAAACGTTGAGGCAGGAGAAGAAGTTGATTTGGGAATATTTGGAAAAACTCCTGTATTGGACCTCTTTTAATCTAATACGTGTTTTATCGATTTATAAGTAGCTGAAGACATAGGCTCCTATTCTCTTCATACCTTCCCGTATCCTATCTTCTGTTTCGCTTACGAATGTCATTCTGACGTGCCCTTTACCCATATCTCCAAAATGCGAACCTGGTATTACAACAACGTTCTTCCTATAAAGAAGTCTGTTAGCGAATTCTTCGTCATCTCTCCTCATCTTCTCCAAGTAATACCTTATGTCTACGAAGAAATAGAAGGCTCCTTTAGGCAGTACCGTTCTGGCCTCGGGTAAATATTCCTTAATAAGTTTATACATGAGGTCTCTGCGTCTCTTATAAGTCGGTATAACTACCTCTTTTAGGTATCTATCTTTTATTCCATCTTCATAAAACTTTAAAAGAGCATACTGTCCAACGGTATTAGGAGCTAGAGATACATACTGCTTTATTCTTTCCATAGCTTCTATAGCCTCCTTCGGTCCAGTCGCGTATCCAAGCCTAAAACCGGGTATAGACGCCTCCTTCGAAAAGGTATTTATCGTTATCGTACGCTCTTTAGCGCCTGGTATAGAATCGGGCCATGTATCTTTCTCTTCAAAGACAATGTATTTATAGGCGGCATCATAAATAATCCAAAAATCGTGGCTTTCTGCCAAGTCTACTAATCCTTTTACAAATTCTGGATTGATTATTCTACCTGTTGGATTATCCGGGCTTAACAAAATAAATGCTTTGGTTAAAGGAGATATTACCTGTTTTAAACGTTCTAAGTCTGGTTGATACTTGTTTTCTACGGTTACGGGTATTTTCTTTACACGCCCACCGATAAGCTTTATCGCCTCATTGTAACCCAGGTATGTGGGATCTAATATTATCACTTCTTCATTTTTATCAACTACAGCTGATAGTGCTAGAAAAATGCCCTCAGTACCTCCATCAGTTATTATAATCTCCGTTTTAGGGTCATAATCTACACCAAAATGTTTTTTCAAATCTTCAGCTATGAGCTCTCTCAGCTCTGGAAGTCCTCTGGTACCGCAATAGGAGACAGTTCTCTGAGGTTTTTCCTTGAGAAGAGAAACTATATAGTCTACTAGCTCTTTGGGAGGAGGGAGGCTTGGTGCACCTCCGCCAAAGGATATGATATCCCTTTTTCTTCGGGCTTCATCTAAGAGAGCCGCTATTCGCCTTATGGGTGAAGCCTGAATATATGCAAGTCTAAAAGACAGGCTCGGCATGATTCTACCAGTATATAAATAAGCCTTGAGGTCTATATATCTTAGAACTAAATAAAACATCGGCTTGCTAGCTATATCGCTGAAGAAAAGTTTACTATCCACTGGTTAATCTATATTTTATTCTTCTAGTTCTCTATATTGATTTATCTTATTTTTTAAGAATTCTTTAAGTTCTTCGGCTTGATCCTTCTTACCGATCTCCTCAAGTATCCGACAAAGCTCTACTATTTTTTTCTCTATTTCTTTCTTAACTTCTTCAGTACATTTACTATATATTTCTGTTATTTTGTCATACTCTCTATCTTGAAGAAGTTGAACAACGTAATCTGGTATAGACCTAGTAATAATCTCCTTATCTTTCACTATGAAAACAAAGCCTTCTTTATAGTCTATTTCAACTTTTGCTTGTTTCTTCTTTAATTGAGAAAGTTTTAAAACGGCATCTCGAGATAAAATTTTCTCTAAGCCATAGGTGGAGACTGCCTTCTCAACCTTCTCTATTCCTCCTCGCTGGTATATTTCAACTAGATCTTCAAAAGATAAAGGCAGAGGATAAAGATCCCCTCTTATAGTCATATAGCCCTTGAGTCCTTCTACTTTATCAGTGGGAAGCTTAATATCTAAAAAACCGTCAAAAGTGTATACAGGAATTATCTCTTCTCCACCGTCAGGGAAAACTACTTTCACAGCTTCATCCCAGAGTTTAGCGCTTGGTTCTCCTAAAATCAAATGTTCTCCGCCTTCCAACGCTTCTGTTTTAAAATTTTTAGCGATATAATAGGCACATCCCTCGATAAAACCTAAAACGTCTATGACTATGAATGATAACCATCCCTGTCTAGTCTTTATCTTTACTTTTTGTACTTTCAAGATTTTTAAGCCAAGTTTATCTTCGACAAATTTTTTGAACTCGCTTTCCTCGACCGAATCTCTAACGCCCAACCAAGGCAACAACTATCCCCCTTCTTGTATATATTTACGCTTAATAAAATATAAGAATAGTTTCATGCAATTAAAAACAAAATATAAAGTTCGAACTTTTTTCGACTTACCATAAAATTTAAAAATTATATGATAACATAGAATCACGGGTCCGACGCCACGGGGCCAGATAACCCCCCAACGTGGCCTAGCGGTGGGGCGTCCGGCTGATAACCATTGGCAGAAACCGGAAGGTCGCGGGTTCGAATCCCGCCGGGCCCATAATTATCCTTTCTCATTCTTAAATAGAATTTCTAAAATGAGTTAATGTTTAAGATAAGGAATGTTTAAGATTGTTGTATAGTTCTATGGAAACATTTTGAGACAACATCTGATACAACAACCTAAAGCTTTATTAGTAAGTTTATGTAGTGGCTTATGAACAGACTTTCAGGAGGGAAGACATTGCCGCCTTCAAGTGCAACTGAAATATTACAAGAAGCGCTTGGGAGCGCTGTTCTAGTTAGACTTAAGGGTGGAAGAGAAGTACGCGGTATATTAAAAAGTTTTGATCAACATTTAAACCTAGTACTTGATAACGCTGAGGAAATGAGAGAAAATAAATCAAGAAAACTCGGTCTTATAATAGTTAGAGGAGACAACGTAGTTTTAGTAAGCCCAGTCTTAAGTAGTCAAGGGTAGATCTTATGGTAAAGGGAACAACTTCATTCGGTAAAAGAGGAAAGAAAAAAACTCACATAAGATGCCCCAGATGCGGACGTCATAGCTATAACATAAGGAAAAAATATTGTGCAGCTTGTGGTTGGGGAAGGTCTAAGAAGCTTAGGAAGTATTCATGGCAAAACAAAAAAGTTACGAGAGTACGCATCCGCTGAATAGAGACTCCGAGAATCTAATGAAACCAGGGAAGAAAATCACTCTTATTCCATTGGTTCAAGCTAGAAAAGGTGAGAAATTCATAGCTAGAATCTCTCTAACATGCAGAAGTTGCCCTAATTATAGTTTTTGTGCTCAACAGTTAAGACCAGGTTTTACTTATGAAGTTAAACGGGTAAGAGATGTAAAGCATTTCTGTCCAGCAGCTAAAAGTTACATGGTTATAGCTGAAGTGCAAGAATTACCGCTAAAAATAGCTGTTCTAAAGAAATATGCAGTAGAAGGAGCTATAATAAATTTTCCTAAGTTACAATGCAAGAGAAAATGTAGCAACAAAATTTTTTGTTTACCAGAAGGAATCAAAAGTGAAGAGAAAGTTAAGATTTTGAAGATTCTTCCTCAATCTTTGAGGTGTCCTTTGGGCTACGATCTTGCTTTCGTTCTCGTTCAACCTCTTTCCTAGGAAATTCATACTCTTCTCTAAAGATTATTTTCTCTACGTTTGGGAAGTATCTTTGAATATCTCTTATGATTCCTCTTATTGCTATACCCAGATTTTCTACTGAAAGAATGCGAATTGGAAGGATTATCGTTATAACTTTCTCTCGAACTCTGACTTTAATATCCTTCCTAGAAAGCGCTCTCTTAAGCCAGCGATATACGAGCTCTCGAAGTTTTTCAGAGGGTTCTTTTAAGATTTTTACTATTTTTATATTATAGACTAGTGTTTTACCGGCTAATGGATGATTAAAATCGAGTGTAACCCTTCCTCCTCCCACGCTTCTGATAATTGCACGCTGCCCGTTAATTTCAACTTCTTCGTTTACTCGAGGAATAATGCCTCGTCTGCTTAATTCTCTCGCCGATATGATCCTGATCTTCGAAGGATCTCTTTTTCCAAATGCTTTTTCAGGAGGTAACTCTATAGTAGCGGTTTCTCCTTCTTTAAGTTTTACAAGTTCCTCCTCTAAACTTTTAAATAACATTCCCTCGCCAATAATGACGAGCTCTGGTTCATACTTCGAATTTTCGTTAAATATACCTCCTTCCTTCGCCTTTTCTTCCACTGTAGTGTCGATTATTTTATGATCGTCTTTACTATAGACGGTATATTCCATCAGTATGAACGCTCCTTTTTTCAAAGTCATGGGTAACCCCTCTACTTCACCTATAGGTATTACGCAGGTTGACTTATACACGCATATAAATATTTATTATCGTCGTTATGGAGTTGTGGATTATAAATGTTGGATAACACGTTCCATAAAAATAGATAGCACGGCTTTTATATCCTCAATACCTAGGATTGAGGTGTCGATTATTATATCAAAAATACTCCAATCATTCAAGTCTATGCCATAATATTTCTTGGCTCTCTCCTTATTACTACGTTCTCTGAAAAGTATCTCACGGATAGCTTCTTCTAGTGTTTTTTTATCTCTCTCAGCTAGTCGCCTTCCTCTAACCTGTAGTGGTGCTTTAAAAAATATCTTTACATTTGCGAAATCTTTTACAATCCAGGCGGCTAAATGCCCTTCTATAACTACGCTTCCCCTTTTTGCCTCTTCTAAGGCTCTTTTATCTATCTCCTTGTCAATTGAAGGATCTCTTTCTGCTAGTTTGTGAAGCTCAATAAACGATAATCCTCTTTCACGCGCATAAGCTCTAAACAATTGTCCGCTTGAGACATAGCGTAGATTGTATTTTTGGGCGATAAACTTAGCATATGTTGTCTTTCCGCTCGCTGGTTGCCCGCTTATAGCTATGGTCAACCTTTTCTTGAGCAAAATTTCAAACCTATATTGGATAATTATTTCTGACAGCTGATTTAAGTAATGCCTTTAAACATGCATGGCATAGATAGCCGCCATATGGACGTTGAGGAGGTCTATGGCCTCTTCTTTCTTCTTTAGCAGTCATTTTAGGATAACCTTGTAACGGTTTTTTACATAACGCGCATTTAGGTACGTTGTGCTTTTTAGGCAAAATCCTTATTACCAATCTTCCTCCGGGTGTTCTAACGATTTTTCTCTTTATGGTTCTTGACCTTAAAGCGGGCCTCGGCATGAATTTCCCATCTCTTAGTAGTTTGGGAGTCTAAACAACGGCAATGTTTAAAAGTTTTTCTTCTTTAATACTGGTCTGGTGGTAGCATATATGCCTAAGGTAATAGATGTTGGGAGAATATGCGTTAAAGTAGCGGGGAGAGAAGCGGGTAGAAAATGCGTCATCGTGGATATTATAAATGAGAATTTCGTAGTCATTACCGGTCCTAAAACGCTAACAGGCGTTAAGAGACGGAGAGTAAATGTAAAGCATATAGAGCCTACGCCCTATAAGATTAATATATCTAAAGGTGCCAGCGACGAAGAAGTAATCTCGGCTTTAGAAGAATCGGGGTTAATAGCTGAAATAAAGAAAGAGATCGCACCTAGTATTAGTTAGGTGGAAGAGGTGAAAAAGCGCGAGATTTTAATAAGAGCTGAGGAAGAAACCGATCCTAACTACGGAAAACCTCCTTCAGAGAGAAGTGTTGAGGAGTTGATAGAAACCGGTGTGATTAATCTCGATAAACCAGTGGGACCATCTAGCCATGAAGTCACAGCGTGGATAAAGCGGATAATACCAGTTAAAAAAATTGCTCATGCAGGGACCCTAGAACCCCTTTACGCGGGGGTGGGGTTATCCCAAAGTTTCAGGTGTTTTACCGATAGCCTTGAATAAAGCTGTAAAGCTGATACCTATATTACTCAAAGAGGATAAGGAGTATATATGTGTAATGAAACTTCATGAAGATGTAAGCGATAAAAAGCTTAAAGCCGTATTGAGAGAATTTCAAGGTCCTATTTATCAAAGACCTCCTTTAAGATCTGCAGTTAAAAGATCTGTGAGAATTAGAAGAATCTACAAAATCGATATGCTGGAACGGGAAGATCGTTATGTCCTGCTTAAGATATGGTGCGAAGCTGGAACCTATATTAGGAAACTTTGCCATGATATAGGAGAAATCCTAGGAGTAGGCGCGCACATGTATGAACTTAGAAGAATAAGAGCAGGAAGTCTATCTGAGAAAACCAATATCGCGACGCTGCAGGATATAGTTGATTCGTATATTTTATGGAAAGAACATGGAATTGAGGATTATATTCGAAGAGTTATACTGCCCATGGAGATAGCGGTAGAACACATACCTAAAGTTGTGATAAGAGATTCAGCAGTCGACGCTATATGTCACGGTGCGGCATTAGCTGTACCAGGAATTCTCCGCGTAGAAACAGGGATAAAAGTAAATGATGTAGTAGCAATTTTTACATTAAAAGGTGAGTTAGTGGCTATCGGATACGCTCGCATGAGAAGCGAAGAAATGATCTCCAGTAAGAAAGGAATAGCTGTAAAAACGACTCAGGTTTTAATGCCTCCTGGCACTTATCCGCCTCTATGGAAAGAAACAGTAAAGTAAATAAGTTCTACACTACTTAATATATGAAGCCGGGGTGGCCGAGTGGTTTAAGGCGCGGGCCTGGAGTGCCCCTGGAAAGCCCGTGTCCCGTCAGGGACGCCCGGGTTCGAATCCCGGCCCCGGCGTTTAAATTGAATGGGGCCCGTAGCCCAGCTTGGAGGGGCGGCGGCCTCCTATTTGAAAATGGAGAAAGCCGCAGGTCCCGGGTTCGAATCCCGGCGGGCCCGCTTATTCTTTGACCCTGTATTTTTCACAAAGTATATAACTTTCGAAAGAGAGAATTTAATGGTGTTGAATATGGGCGATTATTTGAAATATAAAGAGTATAGAGTGGCGGAAGATAGGAGGTATGCAAAAACACACGAGTGGATTAAAATGGTTGAAGATGACTATGCTCTAATAGGAATAAGTGATTATGCGCAGAAAAAACTTAGAGATATAGTGATGATCGAAGAGCCGGAGTTCAGAAGATATTCAAAAGGAGAACGAATAACTGTGATAGAATCGATTAAGAGTGTAGGTGACGTTTACGCGCCTGTGGATTGTATAGTGGTGGCATGGAATGAAAACTTATTGGATAATCCAGCGTTAATATCGGAAGATCCTTATGGAGACGGATGGATAGTAAGGGTAAAAGTAGAGGATAAAGCTCAAATAGAGGATTTATTAACTCCTAAAGAATATTTAGAGTTAATAAAAGAGGAAGAAAGCGGAAGCCGTATTTAACAGGGTATTTATTTTTATTTACATTTAGTATTTTATTTTTATTTACATTTACAAGAGTTACGCCTTGAGATTAAACCGCTAGGCGTGGATTGTCGACGGAAATATGGCGACGTTTTCCACAAAACGATGAACTAACCGAATAACACAGGGTGCACAACTAGTTACTTTTTAATAACACGTGTCCATTTTTAAACTAAGAAAATATAAGAGGTGTTCACTATTCCAAAATTCATCAAACTACGAGATATCAAGGATCTAGTAAACATCGTAGTCACGACTCAAATACCCTTGATTCATCACGCAGAAATAAGAGGAAGACACGTATATTTTGTACCGTTTTTACCGGTTGGTGATTCAAGCATAATATACTATGTTGAGCGAGATAATCCGATAAGGGGAAGCTATCTCATATACAATAATTTCGATGGCAGTATCACTTACAGTGATAAGATACTGAATGATGCAAAACTTTCATTTATACCCGTTATAGAAGTTGAGGAACAGAATATCCTTCCGGAAAAAATATTTAAATCTTCAAAGAAAAAATAGAACGCCGATGACGAAAACTTCCGGCTGCTAGCTAATGGTGTGCGGAACTTACCCGTCGTGAGGCATTTAGAAGTTGTTTGATTATTAAAAGTAGCTATCTACTTTGTCAGGCTCTTAGTCATTTTCTAGAATAATATGAATTATGTATTCAACTGATGCTTTACTTATACTGGTCGAGCCATGAGGTAAGCGTCTTCTCCATCAAGATAATATTTTTTTATTCGATCTACAATGGAAAATCCAAGTTTTCGATATAACTGTATAGCTGGAAGATTAGAAACTCTAACTTCTAAATAATATTCGTTTACTTTATACTTCTCTTTTAGAGCTTTCATTGCTTTCTCCATCAAGGTCTTCCCTATTCCCTGTCCTCGCATTTCCGGGATAACTGCTATGGATATTATATGTCCTCTTCTGCCGTATTCTAGTTTGCCAGTTTTAAGCTTGCCATATTCTACTCTACACATTATATATCCAACGATCTTGCCGTTGCTTTCGGCTACTAGAAATGATTCAGGATAGTTGACATAGTGTTGCATGAAAAAATATGCTGGATAGTTTTCTGGAAGACACATGCGATTTATACCTATTACAGCGTCTAAGTCTTCTGGTTTGAATTCTCTGACTATGTAATTACCCATTTCTAAGTCCCGGTTAAGGATTTAGATATACAACACGTCAAGTTCACGTAATAGATTGTATATTTTGTTTACGGCAACACTTACTTCTTCTTCTTTCCTAGCACCAGTACATACGATTTTACCACTAGAAAATATTAGTAACACGACTCGCGGATCACCCATCCTGTAAATTAAGCCTGGAAATTGTTCTGGTTCATACATAGCACCCTCTAATAATCTTGCTGCTTTTTCCAAATCCACGCTTGCCTTAAGATTCGCACTTGCGACTATGTTTTGTATCTCAACTCTAGGCTTGCTTTTAATGTTAATACCGTGCTTTTTTAGGACTCTTATTATGGTGTTTACGGCTCTATTTACCTCTGCTTCTGATTTAGCTCCTGTACAGACCATTTTACCGCTAGAGAATATTAGAGTCGCTGTTTTAGGTTTTTTTAATCTAAGCACCAATCCAGGAAACTCTCGGATCCCAAGCCTATTGCTTGGGATGTTCCGGACTATATTCGGCGTTTGGTACTCTCTCCGCTATCTTTTCCAAATTCAGAGTTTGATTCAATGAAACCGATGCTACCACGTTCTCTATTTTAAATGACGGTTTCGGAATGTTATCAACCTCCACTAGGTATATCTTTATGAAGAGACCATATATAAATCCTTATAAATCTTTTACTCCAATTAGAAGATTATTTTTGTAAATAAAAAAACCATAATTATTAGCGAAAAGATTACATAATAAAATTTCTCACTTAATAACTTTAGCACTCCCACATAAGGTATAATTATAACGACTTTTCCTTTAATTCTATCGTGGGAAATTCTCCCGTCCGGATAAGTATTAGCATCACCTTTGGTAACTACCGAGAAACCATTCGCATTCTCACTCTTAGCAATTACCCTATGCACTATGTATTTCCCTCTTAAATACACTACGACATCACCGATTTTCGGCTCTACTCCTCTCACTACTATTAAATCTCCTATATGGAGAGTGGGTTCCATACTCCAACTCGATACGACAGCTAGAGGCAGTTCGGTATTAAGGATTATAGAAAGAAATTTTACAAACCCATAACTTAAGAGTAAAGCCATCAATAGTACTATAGCGATAGTTTTTACGTCATATCGGTTATCCATCAAATACTCATTTAAATTCCCTCTCATATGCTTTTCTACTTCATACTTCAACTATTCCTAGCTACATGGCAAAAATATAAAAATGAAGAAACCGTACTCTCAATAGAGTGATGTATTATGACTGAGTATCGTTATTATCCTGGAGCTACAGCTGTTGGGATAATAGTAAAAGATGGAGTTGTACTAGCCGCTGATAAAAGAGTAACTTATGGATTTATGCTAATGAGTAGAGCTGGTAAAAAAGTCTACAAGATAACAGATAGAATAGGGATAGCAAGCGCCGGGTTAATCTCTGACATGCAAACCCTTGCTCGTAGTTTAGAGGCAGAAGCAAAGCTTTATGAGTATGATACTGGTGCACCGATAACTGTTAGAGGAATGGCTAAATTATTATCTTTAATTCTATTCAATAGAAGACTTTTTCCCTATTTCGTTGAAACTATAGTTGGAGGAGTAGACTTGAGCGGCCCACATATATTCGTGCTGGATCCCATTGGAGCTTTAATTGAGGATAAATATGCCGCCTTAGGAACAGGAGCTCAATTAGCTATTAGCATTATCGAAGATGAATATGATGAGAACGCTAGTTTAGAAGACGCTAGGAGGTTAGCGGTAAAATCCGTTAAAGCTGCCTTTAGTAGGGATGCCATAAGCGGAGACGGGATAGATTTAATCCTTATAGGAAAAGATTTTACTAAAGAAGAGTTTATACCGGTTGTTTAACATATTTTATTTAGGTGGCTATAAATTGCGTATTCTATTTTGGTTATTAGATATAAATTATGAAATGGTTGGCGGAATACCTGAAATTAGGTTATGGGGTATAAGTGATAAAGACGAACGAGTAGTGGTCCTTGACAGATCTTTTAAACCCTATTTCTATATCTTATTAGGAAAAAATGCAGATCCTGAACAAGTAAAAAACATCATTTTGAAAAATGACCTTGTAAAAAGGCATGTACTTTCTATAGACCTACTCGAAAAGAAGTTCTTCGGACAACCAGCAAAAGTATTAAAAGTAACATGTAAAGAACCTCCATTAATTCCAAAAATAAGAGAAGAAGTAAAACATATTAAAGGTGTAGCTGATGTACTTGAAGCTGATATACGCTTCTATATGAGATATATGATTGATAACGAGATATATCCCTGTTCTTGGCATGAAGTAGAAGTAGAGGAAATACCTAACAAATCTAACTGGCAAGTAGACAAAGTTTATTTAGCTAAAAACACCCCTAAACTCAGACCGGATATTCGGAAATTGCCAAGGTTAACTGTCTATGCTTTCGACATTGAATGCTATAATGAACGAGGAGAGCCGGATCCTGATAGAGATCCTATAATAGTAGTATCTAGAGTTTACGAGAAAGATGATGAGCGTGTTATAACTGCAGATGACAAAAATGATAGAGAATTATTAAAGAATTTTGTTTCAGATGTAGAAACTCTTGATCCCGATATAATAGTCGGATATAATAACAATCGTTTTGACTGGCCTTATCTACTCGAACGAAGTAAAAAAATGAAAGTGAAAATGAGCATTTCTCGCACACGAGGATCCCCTGCTCAAAGTGTTTATGGTCATTTTTCGATAATAGGTAGGGCAAATGTCGATATGTACGACTTTGCTGAAGAAACATATGAAGTAAAGGTAAAAACTTTAGAAAATATAGCAGATTATTTAGGAGTTTTTCCTAAAGAAAAAAGAACCAGAATAGAGAAGAACGAGATTTACAAATATTGGGAAGAAAAGGAAAAAAGAAAAATTTTATTGAAGTATGCTATGGAAGACGCCGAGAGTACTTATGGTATTGCGGAGAAAATATTACCCTTTGCAATTCAACTTTCCGCTATTGTAGGCCTACCTTTAGACCAGGTTGGTGCAGCATCAGTAGGTTATCGTGTTGAATGGCATTTAATGAGACAAGCTTTTAAATACGGAGAATTAGTACCGAATAAAATTGAAAGACCATATGAAAAATATAAAGGCGCGATCGTTTTAAAACCTAAACCGGGTATTCATGAAAATATTGCAGTTTTAGATTTTTCATCAATGTATCCAAATATAATGATTAAAATGAATATATCTCCGGATACTTACGTACCTCCACACATAGAGATAGATTTAGAAAAAGTGAATGTAGCTCCAGAGGTTAATCACAGGTTTAGAAAAGAGCCTCCGGGCTTTTATAAAAAGGTACTACAACGGCTTTTAGAGGCAAGAAACGAAATAAGAAAAGAAATGAAAAAATTAGATCCTTCCAATCCTCAGTATAGGATTTTAAATGAAAGACAGCGAGCATTAAAGATAATAGCTAATGCCACTTATGGTTACTGTGGTTGGGTTGGCGCCAGATGGTATAAAAGAGAAGTAGCCGAGGCAACTACTGCATGGGGCAGAAAATTGATAAGAGAAGCAATAAGCATAGCGAGAGATTTAGGATTAGAGGTCATATATGGAGATACTGACAGCCTTTTCATAAAATATAAACCAGAAAAAGTAGAAGATTTTATAGAGATAGTAGAGAAGAAACTCGGATTTGACATAAAAGTAGATAAAATTTATCAACGCGTCTTCTTTACAGAAGCAAAAAAGCGATATTGCGGCTTATTGAAAGATGGAAGAGTTGACGTGGTCGGCTTAGAGGCGGTCAGAGGAGACTGGTCGGAACTAGCTAAGGAATTACAGGAAAGAGTTATAGAGATCGTGCTTAAAGATGGCAAGCCTGAAAGAGCTGTGAAATATGTGAGAGAAATTATTAAGAAACTTAGAAATGGTGAAATTCCGTTAGAAAAATTGATAATATGGAAGACTCTATCCAAAAGAATTGAA
>QMRG01000013.1 GCA_003649235.1 Thermoprotei archaeon
AATATTTCAATCAATTGTTCTTCAAAACCTGACTCCTTTATATCGAGCATTAGAATCGTATTATTAGCGAATAACTCACAGACCTCCTTCAGGGTTAGCACGGCTTTATCGCCGGCAAGCCGTTTAACTTGAGAAAAAGTAATTTCTCTAATCGGTTTTGTGCCTCGCTTGACTCGCTTATCGTGAAGAACTATTATATGTTCATCTTTAGTCATTCTTAGATCTATTTCGATTCCATCGATTCCTACCTCTAAGGCCGCCTCCATGGCGGAGACTACGTCGTGTAGGTTGTAGATTGACGCTCCTTTATGGGCTATTATTTTCACGAAATCACGCTGGCTTTAGCTCTTTAACTGTTTTTAAATTTTTGTCTGGTGAAAAGTTGAAATATCATTAAAAATAGCGAAAAATATTAGAAAATACCATATATTTTCCAAATATTCTTAACTTGAGAATGTTTAATCCTAAACATTAAATATCATTTACACGATACTACTCGTTACTTAAAGGTTGTCATAGAAAAAGTTTTAATTTCGCCAGCTTGTATCGAATAAACAGCACAATTTGATACTGGAAGATATGATATGAAGTGTCTCGTTTGTGGAGATAAGCCGGTATATCATTATAGGGATTTCGGCTTTAGCCTCTGTAGAAAACATTTTATAGAATGGTTTGAGAAAAAAGTTTTTGAAACTATAAAACGTTTTAAACTAATAAGACCAGGAGAGCTAGTTGCCGTAGCGGTTTCAGGAGGGAAAGACAGTCTCACTACGCTCTATCTGTTAAACCGTTTCTCCGAGAAATTGGATTTTAAAGTTATCGGCCTAGCCGTAGATGAAGGTATCAAAGGTTATAGAGAGTATAAACTTGATGCTTTGAGGAATTTCGCTAATAAAATAGGTGTAGAATTAGTTATAACCAGTTTTAAAGAATATTTTAATGCCACATTAGATGAAATGGTTCATACCTTAAAAGAGAAAAGGATGGAGTATAAACCTTGCACGATATGCGGAGTTTTCAGGAGATATTTGATTAACTTAAAGGCTAGAGAGATTGGCGCCTCTAAGGTAGCTACAGGCCATAATCTAGACGATGAAGTACAAGTTTTTTTGATGAACATGTTAAGAGCTGGACTGAGAAACATAGCACGAGAAGGCATAATTACAGGACTGCATGAACATCCTAAATTAGTTCCACGCATAAAACCTCTCTATTTTTGTAGAGAAAAAGAGGTTTTAGCCTACTCTATACTATCTGGCATTGAGACTCCTTTTGTTGAATGTAGCTATGTAGTTTATGCTTTCAGAGATAAGGTTAGAAGATGGATTAACAAAGTAGAATCTTTAAATCCCGGTATAAAACTCAATTTACTGGCATTGAAGGAGTTGATAAGTAATTTATTGCGAAATTCTAAATATGGAGAAGGAGTTATTGGAACTTGCCAGATCTGTGGAGAACCCTCCAGCGGGAATATTTGTAAGACATGTTTCTTTATAGATTATCTTGGTTTAGAAACTTCGATGGTTTTACGTAAAGAGATATAGAATTCGTAGAGCCTCACAACCATTGGATCATCTAGATTTAATCTATAAGCGTAACGCTTAGGGCTTACTTGCAATTCTTCCACAATATTTCGTTTCTTTAATTCAGGTATTATACGAAAGATACTTCCAACGTTTTTATTTAATTTTCTCGAAATTTCGCTTATACTCATCACGGTACTGGGGTTTTCTAGAAAAGTTTCTAGAACTTCCATATAAAGAGTTTTTACGAATACTCTATCTAATATCATGATTTTTCAACTTTAGGGTAGAATATACGTTCTTAATAATAAGCTTTTCTATATCGAAATTTAATATGCAAAAAAACATATTTAATATTTTATAAAATCTGCAAAAACAAAGAGTTTTAAATGACATTAAAATTCTCAATATTCAGAGGGAGTTTAATGAATCTATATGAATATGAAGGAAGGCTTCTATTCAAAAAATATAGAATTCCTGTACCGAGCGGTGGAGTTGCCTCATCGCCAAGAGAAGCTAAAAAAATAGCTGAAAAATTAAAATCTCCTTACGTTATAAAAGCCCAAGTTTTAGTTGGTGGTAGAGGTAAAGCTGGCGGTGTGCAATTTGCAGAATCTCTAGAAGAGGTTGAGAAAGCTGCAGAGAAAATATTAGATATGACTATTAAAGGATTTAAAGTCGAAAAAGTTCTAGTAGCTGAGAAAGTTGATATTGAAAGGGAATCATATGTCGGCTTTATTCTTAACAGAGGCGATAGAACGATAGATTTCCTAACTTCACCACTGGGAGGAGTCGATATAGAGGAAATTGTTAGACAATATCCAGAGTCTCTACTTAGACAGCAAATAGATCCTTTACTTGGACTTCAAGAATTTATGGTTAGAAAATCATTTAAACATCTAAATTTAAGTAAAGAAATCTACAAAGATTTTAGAGCTTTAATTTTCTCTCTTTATAGACTTTTCATAGAATATGACTGCGAGCTCGCTGAGATCAATCCATTAGCTCTTTCAAAGGAAAAAATGTTAGTGGCTATTGATAGCAAAGTTACCATCGATGATAATTCTCTCTATAAACATCCAGACTTGTTAGAATTTAAAAATAGAAGAGTGGAATCTATGAGTGAAATCGAGAGAAAGGCAGAGCTATACGGGTTGAACTATGTAGAACTAGAAGGTTATGTAGGAGTACTAGGCAACGGAGCTGGATTAACTATGGCAACCATGGATTTAGTCAGCTATTATGGTGGTGAACCAGCGAATTTTTTAGATATAGGTGGAGGAGCCACTAGAGAAAAAGTGGGAAGTGCCCTCTCACTATTATTAGAAAATCGTAAAATAAAAGTTATATTTATTAATATTCTTGGAGGAATAACTAGATGCGATGAAGTAGCTGAAGGAATAGTTTCAGCTCTTAAGAAGTACGGCGCTAAGCCAGTTGTCGTGCGTATGATTGGAACCCGAGAAAAAGAAGGAAGAAGAATACTGGAAAAACATGATATCCATGTATTGGATTCTATGGAGGAAGCCGCTAAAATAGCCGTTGAACTCGCTAAAAGGTGATAATGTGGCAGTATTAGTAAACGAGAATACTAGATTGCTAGTTCAAGGGATTACAGGACGTGAAGGAAGATTTCATACGAAATTAATGCTTGACTATGGGACTAAAGTAGTAGCTGGCGTAACGCCGGGTAAAGGTGGAAGCAAAGTATACGGTATTCCTGTATATGATAGCATCGAAGAGGCTTTAAATGAACATCCTGAGGTGAATACAAGTATAATCTTTGTTCCAGCTCGCTTCGCCTCAGATGCAGTTTTAGAAGCTATAGATGCTGGTATAGAGTTAGTGGTTGTTATAACTGAACATATACCGGTACACGAGACGTTACGTTTCACCAGATACGCAAAGTATAAAGGAACTATGATTGTGGGACCAAACACTCCTGGCGTGATTTCTCCTGGCTTAGCCAAAGTCGGTATAATGCCAGAAAAAGTTTTCAAGCGAGGAAATATAGGCTTGATTTCAAGGAGTGGAACTTTAACATATGAAATAGCATACGCTATTTCAAAAGCTGGTTTAGGAGTATCAACTAGTATTGGAATCGGCGGAGACCCTGTTATAGGTTTAGATTTCGTGGAAGCTGCCAGACTATTTCTCGAAGATAGAGAGACGAATGCTCTGGTAATTATAGGTGAGATAGGGGGAGATGCTGAAGAACGCTTCGCTTCTTTTCTCGCTGAAGGAGAATTTGATAAACCAGTTGTCGCTTTTATTGCCGGTAAGACAGCTCCTCCCGGTAAACGCATGGGTCATGCAGGTGCTATAATCTCAACTAGTGGAGGAACAGCTGCCGAGAAAATCAAGGCTTTAAGAGAAGTAGGTGTAAAAATTGCTAAGACACCCTCGGAGATTCCTCAAATATTATTTAGAATTTTAAAATAGCTTAAGATAAGAAAGTGCACCGAAGCGTGTTTATTTTACAAACTTAGTAATATTTTTAAGTTTATATTTGTGGGATCGGCAATGTTTTTTACTCTGTTTGTGTAATACTTTATAGGTATTAATTAGTAATGTGTAAGTAGTTAATAATGTTTAAATATGAGAAGTAAACATTTTCATAGTGAGTTAGATAACAGGGAAAATGGTGGCTATATGAAACCTGTCGAACTTGATGAAATTGATAAAAAATTGTTGATGATTTTACAGGAAAACGCGAAAACCCCCTACTCCAAAATTTCTGGAGTTCTAGGAGTGAGTGAAGCAACAGTCCACTTGCGGATAAAGAAACTACTCAAGCTGGGCGTAATAAAGAACTTTCAAGCCATAGTGGATGCCGAGAAAGTAGGAAAAAATGTTTTAGCCATAGTTGCTATAACTGCCACACCCCAAAAATACGAAAAAGTTTTAGAAGAATTAAGCAGAATCGACGACGTGTACGAGATATACGATGTTACAGGAGAATACTATACGATAACCAAGATTCGGGTTAAGAGCCGAGATGAGCTGGCTAGAGTGCTTGATAAGATAGGTAGTATAGATGGAGTACAATCGACTAGAACTATGTATGTTTTGAGAGTTATTAAGGAAGAAACAAAAATTAGGATAGATTAAAGAGCCAAACCTTCTTTAGTAAATTTCCCTTCTTTAACGTATTTTACTCCCTTATCTTCTATTTCGAAAACCAGTACTCTCGGTTCTTCATAGAATGATGGTTTAAACTGATGTCTATCTATAAACAGTATTCTAGTCTCATCGTATATTACTAAGCCGTACGCATTCTTAGCTAGATATAGAAGATTAGCGAATGGAAGATCGAAATTTAACAATTTCATATCTTTTCGAGATTCTAATTTTTTAACCTTCTTTATCTCACTTACCAGTATCAATCCTTTATTTTCTTCATATACTACGCCAGCTATATCGGTAAGCACATCGTAAACTTTGAACATTCTCCGCTGATACCTATCCTCTAATTCCTTTCTACTCTTAGCGTGAAGATCTTTAAGAAACGGTCTGCTAAAGCTGTCCACAATCACGACATCGTATCCGCTCAAAGTACTCGCTGTAATTCTCAAAACTTCATCTAGCGTGTATATTTTTAGCAACTTGAAATTCTGCTTGAAATTCTCCAATTCTTTATCGTCGACCATTTTATGTATTCTTGTGGGGAAAACTCCGTTTTCCGTATCAATATATAATACTTTTTTCCCTTTAATCGCTTCATTTACAGCAATAGATAAGCAAAAAGCTGTCTTCCCTGAGAAAGGAGGGCCGAAGAACATAGAAATAGACCCATAAGGGAGTTCAAGAAATTCATCTATCTCAGATACCCCTGTAGATAAGAAGTTCACTCCTTCTTTCAGGTCGATTTCTCCTTTTAAATAAACTTTAAGCTCTTCGCCCATGATATTCACACTAATTTATATACGAGTTGAAGTTTTTATCTATTATCACATGTCTCTAATACGATAGGCTAATAAAACCAAGGTTAGATAATGAGCATGGTTTTTTAAGCCATGGATAGACTACTGCCTTACGCCAGATGGAGAAAAGGTCAGAGAGAGATAGCGGAGACTATCTACAATGTAGTAAAAGATGGAAAGATACTTCTTTTAGGTTATCCAACAGGTGCGGGCAAGACCATCGCTGCGCTTATAGGCACTTATACGGCTAAAAGCAAGAATCATAAAATATTCTTTCTAGCTAGAACGAAAAATCAAGTTCAAGCTCCTCTCAGAGAGATATCCAAAATAGAAAAAAGGAAAAAAATCTGCATTCCAACAGTGGTCTTACAGAATAAGAAAGAGATGTGCCCTCTAGCCATAGCAAAAAGATTAAGCTATGACGAATTCCTGAGATACTGTGATTCTCTAGTAAAGCTAGATCTCTGCGAATACTATCTGAATCTAAAAGAGCGAAAAAATATTCTTGAAAACGGCTATAATCCAGAACCTTCAAAATTTGTTAGGAAATTCGCAAAACTTGGAGTATGCCCCTACGAGATAGCTAAAATGCTTACATCAAAAGTTGAAATAGTAATAGGCTCATATGTCTACATTTTCTCTAGTGAAATTAGGTATAGATTACAGTCTTCAACCGGTTTAAAACTTGAAGACTTGATACTTATAATAGACGAAGCCCACAACTTGCCCGAGATTATAGCTGATATGCAAAGCATAAAATTGTATAAATATCAGGTCAAACTAGCTCAACGCGAGGCTAGAAAATTTCTTTTCGGTGAATTTGCAGAGGAAATCCTAGCTTCTCTGTCTAACCTATACTCATACATTTTAACCATCGAGAGGAAAAGTGGAGGAGGAGACTATCTAATCGATACCAGCGAGTTTTTATCAGTAATGCCTGGTCTATCTCAACTAAAAAAGGCCGTTTCTATAATCGAGAAGAATATGGTTGAAAGCGGAATTTTAGCCCCCAGCAATATCTCGCGGATCCTAAATCTTTTAAGGGCTATTCAATCCTCTACATACGGCTTCGTTCTCTACTCGACAACTACGCCAGAAGGTTTTATGATAAAATACCAGTGTGTAGACCCTTCGATAACTGCGCGAGAAGTTTTCTCTCGAGTTCATGCTGCAGTTCTTATGAGCGGTACTTTACAACCCAAAGATTATCTAATCTCTATGCTCGCCTTGGAGAGGGGGAGAGTCATTGAGCATAGAGTACACGCCGATTTCTCCAAACAGGTTAAACTAGTAGTCCATAGCGGTATTTCATCACGATACGTTGAGAGGAGCGAGGAGAATTTCAGAAGGATAGCTAAGATTATAGCCATACTCTTCGAGAAATTCAATAATGGAGTAATGCTCGCTGTCTTTCCCTCATACGATTTTATGAAAAAGGTAAATGTTTTTCTACCCACGAAAACTAGGTTGTACACCTTTATAGAGAGAGAGGATACACGCCTCTCTGAAGTTGTAGAATTCATAAAAGAACGTGTCAAAAGCTTAGTGCTAGCGGCGGCTTGGGGCAAGCTTATAGAGGGTATAGAGTTAAGAAATGGACTCAGCTTGATAAAATCCGTGGTTATAGCGGGGCTTCCAGTTCCAGAACCGAGTTTAGTGAATATTAAACGGGAAGAATTATTGACTGCGAGATTTTTAGATGAGGAGAAGGCTTGGAGATTCACTTATATCATCCCAGCGGTTATAAGGGTTTTACAAGCCATTGGTAGAGCTGTCAGAACAGAAAGAGATAGGGCTTTTGTAGTTATACTAGACCACAGACTGTTGGAGAAGGACGCTAAATCATTAGTTGAAATCCATGGTTACAAGGTTAGGTCAGTTGACAATTTAAGGCAGATTTTAGAGGAAATGTCTTCCTTCTCTTTAAGGTGATTTTGTGGAGTTCTACTACGTTGAATATGTTTTAGCCGATGTTCTATCGGAGGTAGAGAGAAAACGCATCTCTCTTAGAGCTGCTATGACTGATTATTTTAAAAAACATAGAGAACTTGAACCTATTAAGGGATTGGCAAGAGCTTATGCCTTAGGTTTGTTACGAAGGTATAAACTTGTAGATTTTATAGCTGAAGAAGTGCTAGGAGTAAAGATGGAGAGACTGAACCTCTGGGAGAGAAATCTCCTTAGAGCTCTAATATACGAATTAAAATTTAGAGATATAGAGCTCGACCGTATACTTAGAGTTTCAAGAAAGCTGTCTAGCGTTAAACTGAATATCGATGATTTCAGAGCAGTTAGAAGGACATCTATTAAATCTCTGCTTAAGAGAAAACAGGGGTTAGAAAGATTATCGATTAAGTATTCCCAACCGAGATGGGTCGTAGAATACTTATTTAAAATCTTAGGGAGAAAAGAGGTCATAAAATTATTTAAGAAATTTAATGAAAAACCTGCCATATGGATTAGAGCTAATACTCTTAAAATCTCTAGGAGAAAATTGTCGGATATTTTAAGACGTAGAGGTCTGAAAGTTTTAGAAGACAAAGATCTTTCTGATGTCTTAAGAGTAGACACAAGCATGAATTTATCCAGGATACCCGAATATAAGTTAGGCTTATTTTATGTACAAGATAAAGCGTCAGTTCTAGCTGGACACGTATTGTCGCCTAAGCCAGGAGAATACGTATTAGACATGTGCGTCGCACCGGGTAGTAAAGCCTTACATATGGCAACTCTATCTAAGAATAAGTCTCTTATAATCGGCTTAGATTGGAAACCTGCAAGATTAAGGACTCTACTTGAAAGCGCCAAGAAACTCGGTGTATACTCGGTATTGGTGCTAGCCGCAGATTCACGCGTATTTACTCCACCCATGAAATTCGATAAAATCTTGCTGGATCCAGATTGTACTAGTCTAGGCAGACTCGGTCATAGTCCTGAGATAAGACTTTGGATTGAAAGAGACATGATATTTAAAATGAGGAAACTTCAATATGAGCTTCTAAACCACGGTATTAACCTCTTAAAGAAGAATGGTATATTGATATACTCTACCTGCACGTTGACTCTAGAAGAAAATGAACACCTTATTAGGCGAGTACTTGAGGAAAGGAATGATGTAGAAGTTGAAGAAGCTACACCCAAAGTGGGAATCGAAGGATTTGCTGGATTAGTAGAGACTCAGAGATTATACCCTCATATACACGATACTCAAGGATTCTTCATAGCTAAAATAAGAAAAATAAAATAAAATTCAAAAATATTAGCGATTATATAGTACTACGTATCGTGCATTCCTCCTTTTCTCAAATTTAACACGGAAATGTCTGCGTAGATATTCTTCCATATCACGGTAAAAGTATTGATTAGTAAAGCGTGAGGGGGGCTTAATCCTAGGCACCAAGCCCCTTATGGTGTTTAAATTTGTAGTCTTTACTATATAGGATACATAAGCATATTTTAACAAGGTTCTAAGCTTAATAGATATAGTCCTAGATCTAGTCCCCTTGAGAATTTCCGAAGCAACAAGGCGGACATGCTCCAGAATTCTATTCTTATGAATGCCTTCGGACATAATCCCCACTAGTAACTATGCATTAAAATTTATAAACCTTCCTTATATCACATAGTTATACTGCACATATTATGTAAACATGATAACTTAATAAGCCTCCTGCAATATCATATTGAGAAATGAAGTATTTCACATGGAAGAGGGAATATTGCTTAAAATGTGGCAAATGTTGCCTAGAGACAGAGATGATACTTTTAAAAAGCGATATTGAGAGGATAAAATCTCTAGGCTATGATGAATCCTTCTTCGTTAGAAAAATACATGGATATAAAGCTTTAAAAAATATCAACGGCCATTGTGTCTTCTACGATCCATCTACTAAAAAATGTAGGATATATCCAGCTAGACCTTTAGGATGTCGACTCTACCCGATAATATATGATGAAGAAAGAGGAGTTACTGTAGATTCCTACTGTCCTCTAGCCAATACTGTAACTAGAGACGAGCTTCGTAAAGCTAATAAGGTTATAGAAGAAATTGTCAGCGAGTTATTGAGAAGTTAGCTTATTAATAATTTTCTTATAGATCTCGAGCGGAATTCTATCTCTGTTGGATAAAGTCAGTTCTATTATTTCAATATCGTCTCGTGCGAGTATTTTTCTTCCAAAGCTATCCCTGTTGGCTTTCCAGTGGATTGTCGCCACGACAGGCTTTGTCGATTCTAAAGCTTTCCAAGTGACATCTTTAAATTTACTGGAAAAAAGTTCCATCGGTCCAATCTCATCTATAATTAGCACATCATCTTCTATTAGTGATTTTTCGAGCGCTTTGACTCCTACATCCTCAAATGTTTTTAAATCTACAGTGTATTTTCCTATTCTAGGACCATAACCGCCTCCAACTCTAGCAAGCCATCCTCTCTTCTCGCTCCGGAGATTTATTACTTCAAAACCTATCCGTCTACCTCTTTCCCTAACTTCTTTAGATATAAAACCGCCTACCTTATACCCATCTCTACGAAGCAACTCTACAACTTTAGAAACTGCCGTAGTCTTCCCTATGCCAGGCCTACCTGTTACCAAGAAATTTTTTATAGACATCGAGAACTCACAATTCTAGTTTTTCAAGTTGCTTTAACACGTATTCTCTTACAATGCTCGGCGGTTTGGGTTTTTCGATTATCCTACCCTTTTCTATCATTTTTACTAGTAGTGGCTCGGTTTCCCCGTTACATTTTGGACACTTAGGCTTAGGCTCGTCCTTAAGTCTAACCACGTCGACCATACAGTTCCAGCATCTATATACCTGTTTTATTCCCGAGAATTTGCCTCTCTTAGATATTGGAATCCACTTGCCATTCTTTTTCACTGCCACTATATCCATTGCTATATCCACTATTCTAGCATTGGCAATAGCTGCTCCAACTCCAAAAGCGTCGGCGCCAGCTTCAATTAATCTAGGTATAGTATCCTCGTCTATGCCTCCAGAGACTACGATTTTCACTCCATCGTATCCCAGCGCTTTAAGCTTCCATTTAACTTCTCTAATTATCGCAGCAAAATCTCCTCTCCTGCTTCCAGGAGTATCGAAACGCAGTCCCCATACTCTTCCATTTAATCTTTTAAGAGCTTTAATCGATTCCTCTACTTCATCGTCGAATGTATCTGCTAGTATGATTCTAGGCACTTCCGGCTCTACATGCTTGTCGAAAGCAATCCAAGCTTCGCTATGATCCCCTCTTATCGCTTTATATATTATCATTAAGCTATGAGGCATTGTGCCCGTAGGCTTTATTCCGAGGAACTCGGCTCCTTTAACGCATGAGACCGCGTTACAACCGCCTATATAAGCATAAAAAGCATTAAAGGGAGCTACCGCTGGATGAGTACGGCGGGCGCCAAAAGATAATACTAGTTTATCTTTAGCCGCTTTCCTGATCCTAGCAGCTTTCGTAGCTATGCCCGAGCCCATGGATAAAAAGCCTAGAATAGGCGTTTCATATTCTACGAATTTTCCATAAGGACCACATATATACATTATCGGCTCTTTTACTCCATAGTAATCGTACTTAAAGTATACGCTACCCTCGGGCATTGCGTAAACATCTACAGGTAGCCCTTTCAAGAGTTTTAACACGTCTCTTAGCCCGCCTAGAATAGCCCAGGAATAGCCACGAGGTAGCGCGCTGGTTGTAAGCTCGAGACATGCTTCCACGTTATCTAATTTCTCTTTTTCAAGGATCTTCTTAGTTCTGAAGAAGTATACATCAGATGTTAATGCTTTAGCTATCTCCTCCTCCGTAGGTATTATGAACTTCTCGTCTTCCTCCATTTACCTCCACCATTCAATAGAAAATTATCATTAGCGTAAAGCCTTACCCTGCTACCATCTCTCTCTTCTAGGATAAGCCCAACTCTTTCCAAAATTAAAATATGACTAGCTAAATTCCCCATCCCAATCTCTAGTTCCCGGGCTAGTTTACGGAGAGAAATTCCTGGTTGTTCTAAAATTTTTAAAAAGATTTTCCTTCTTAAGGGATTGCCTAAGGCATCGCTTATAGTAAGTATCTTGCTTGGCATTTGCTCATCCTCGAACGTCGCTTATACTATAGATGAGGCTAAATATTATAAGTGTTACTGGTACCTATTGAATACGTTAGAGAGATATTTCTACTCTAACTAAATCTCCATCTTTAAGGTTTAATTTCTCCCGGAGATTCATTGGAGCTATAATCTCAATTACGTCTGGTCCATAGTGAGTACGTTCTATAAGCAGTATTCCACCTTCCACTGAGCCGTTTATCAACGCTTTAAAGCATTTAACACTCCCATAGCTCCTATCTTTATTCATAAATCCTTCTATCAATATGCCTTCCATAGACTCAAGTCTTTTACGATTTTTCATGCTCTCTGGCGTTAACCTGATATTCAATGTGCCAGGATAAGGTTTAAAACCTAGTTTTTTAATGAACTGTCTCTCGTAGAATGGATGGGAAATATAATAAGCTCCTTCTCCTATACCGGTAAAAACTCTCCCCTCAAGTCTTAATATGCCAACTTCTCCCAGCAAAGCCTCTAGTTCATGGTGAAGACATCTCAACATATCCTCTCCTTTATGAGTTATCTTAATATACTGGCCTCTAGCTGTTAATCTCCTAGTTATCAATCCATTTTTCTCTAATTCTTTAATTTTCCTATGTACGCTCTGTCTAGAAATCTCTAGCTCTCTCGCCAGTTTCTTTGTAGATATAAATATTTCTTTTTTAAGTGCGCCGAGCCTGGCGAGATTCAATAATAATTCGATAGTCTCGTATCTCTTCATCCGTTCACCATTATATTCTCGGTAATAGTTCTAATGTTAATCTTCAGTAATCGTTTAAAAGATAAACGCTAGCAGCAATTACATATCCGAGAGTTCTATTTAATTCACTATGAGCAAAATTTACCTATTATATCAAATTAAAATCTCTCCCCGTTTCATAGAAGAGGTAATCGCTGAGCTTCTTAAAGTATATGATTTAGAAATCATAGCTGATGCTCTAAAACTAGAACCTCCTAAAGAAGCCTATAATAAATTGAGAAACCAATTCAACTCTAATATCCTGTTGAGCTACTATGCCTCCCACTTAAAAGCTAAAGAAAATGACAGAATAGCCATAGTCCTCGATGAAGATGCTTACGTTACCGGTTTAAACTTCGTATTCGGTGAAGCCTTACCGGGTTGGGGAGGAATAGTATATTTACCAAGGCTTAAACTTTGGATTTCGACTCAACCTTCTGCAAAACTTATAGTCGAGAGAACAGCAAAAGAAATAGTCCATGAACTCGGACACAGCTATGGTCTAACGCATTGTTCTAATCCTCGCTGTGTAATGTATTTTAGCAATTCAATACTCGATACCGACTACAAATCCATGTTCTACTGTGAAAGATGTAGGAAAATCTTAGACAGTAGAAGCTTAGGGCATATTTTGAAGAAGTATTAAAAGCCAGATAATTGTTTTAATATAGGAAATTCGTTAACCACATCTACCGTTACTAGATCCCATATAATACCGGGCGGCTTTTTGAATTTAGTATTTGTTCTAATAAGTCTGGAAGGAGTAGCTATTATATCTACTGGGACATCGTGTATTTCCATAGGTATATTTTCTACTATTTGACACTCATGAACTATAGTGGCTACAGGAGTATCTTTTTTGACTATTTTCATTTCTCTTAAAATTCCATATTCTAGATCAGAGAATCCTTTTCCTCTTCCTAACCTAGCTCCGTTTAGGGCTACTGCAACACTTCCTATAACGTATAAATCTACTTTGTGATTAGTACTCATCGAGATAGTTTCTCCATATCGGGAAACTCCTCTAAGAGAAACCGCTACTCTAATAGCTCTCGGATGGATCTTATCCGGGTCTAAGAGGAAGAATCCTCTCCTAAGCCTATAGGACGATGTTATGAGAAGTTTCCCACTTCTTAAAACTTCTTCACGAACATGTATTAGAGGAGGATCCTGAGCCACGTATATAACTTCAGCGTTTCTAAAATAGGAAGATCGGGAAAGCCTAGCAGCAGCATATCTACTTCCTACAAAATTGGGGACTTTATAGTAGCATGGACGGGGAGGTAATGCTATCTCGTTTTTCTCCATATACCTCCATATGTTCATCCTGATCTCTTCTTTTGTAGACATCTCATTAATTATAGTTTGTACGTGTTAAATAGTTTACTCGATACAGTAGTTTCACTCGATGAATTATTAAATTTATATAATGAAAAAAAGCTAACATCTAATTGTGAAATGTTATTTTCAGTTTGTCTTACACTAGAATGGACGTGTATACACATTCAGCTATTTAAACGACCTAGACTTAGATAATATTCGCCTTTAAGGGTGACCCGAGATGGCGATAAGACAGGATTACGTGAGAAGGATGAAGCCTAAGAGCAGGATGAAGTTAATATCACTGTGGATACCGGAACCTATGTTAAGAGCTATAGATGAATTAGTAGAGAAGGGGTTTTTCCCAAGTAAGAGCGAGTTGATAAGATATGCAATAGCTGAATACTTGCGGTCTATGCGGGGATACGGTTTTAACGCGCATCCTCGCATGTTCTTCGGGCCTTAAATCCTAAACATTTTTATTCTCTCCCTTTTTGTTATTTTGATGGCTATTTCCACTTTGGAGATGAGAATTCTTGAAGAAAACTCTGAGTACTTAGGAGTCTCTAAGCTTATGCTAATGGAAAATGCTGGTAGAGAAGTTGCGAATTTTTGTAGAAAAATTCTTGGGAAGAGGAAGGCGAAGGTTCTAGTAGTCGCTGGCTCCGGCAATAATGGAGGAGACGGATTTGTAGCTGCAAGATATCTGGCTAGAAACTATAAGGTAAGCGTTTATCTTCTCACAAGACCAAGTGAAATTAAAACTTCTGAGGCTAAGAGGAATTGGGAGATATTGGAGAAAATGAAACTTACTGTAGAGCTTCACTACAGATACGATTTTCAGAGTTTTAAGAGACTTGTGGAAAACGCGGATTTAATAATTGACGCTATATTTGGAACAGGAGTAAAAGGGGTTATAAGAGAGCCTTATAGAACTATTATCGAATACCTAAACTCTTCTGGAAAACCCATCGTAGCTGTCGATGTGCCTTCAGGTCTTAACCCGGATACCGGCGAAGTTCATGGAATTGCCGTTAGAGCTTCCTATACCGTAACCTTTCACCATGCGAAAAAAGGCTTGGAGAAAGGAAAAGAATACACTGGAAAGATAGAGGTTGTTGATATAGGAATTCCCCGAGATGCCGAATTAATAGCTGGGCCTGGAGATGTCATAGCTGTTCTTAAACCTAGAAAAGCTTATGCTAAAAAAGGAGATTTCGGTCGAATTTTAATTATTGGAGGCTCCAAGGAGTATAGCGGAGCTCCAGCTCTCGCAGCGCTCTCAGCTATGCGTACTGGAGCCGATATAGTAGTAGTGGCGGCGCCTTCTAGCGTTGCAGATGTGATAAGAAGCTTTTCCCCAACTTTAATCGTTAAAAAGTTGAGTAGAGAGAATTTAGTAGAGGAGGACGTGGAAACTCTTCTAGCTTTATCAGAGAAAGCGGACTCTATAGTTCTCGGGCCGGGGCTAGGACTTGGAGAAGAAACAAGAAACGCTGTATTTTCTTATCTCTCACAGGTAAACAAGAAACCGCTGGTTATCGACGCAGATGCTCTTAAGATAATAGCAGATAAAATGGAGCTGGTTAGCGGTAAACCAGTAGTTTTAACTCCTCATGCAGGAGAGTTTAGGATACTATTTAACATGAATGTACCGCGTAATTTAGCGGATAGGATGGAACTCGTCAAGAGCAGGGCTATGGAGAATAAAGTAACAATACTTCTGAAAGGTCATGAAGATATAGTATCGGACGGAGAGAAGGTTAAAGTCAATTATACGGGCAATCCCGGGATGACGGTAGGCGGGACTGGAGATGTTTTAACAGGTATATTAGCAACTTTTCTAGCTTGGAGTAATAATCCATTTTTCTCTGCGTCGGCAGCGGCCTATGTTAATGGTGCAGCTGGAGATTTAGCAGTTAAAGATTTGGGATTTCATATCACAGCTCTCGACGTTGTAAACAGGATTCCTCTAGTTTTGAGAAATTTTGATATCGAGGCTAAACCTTAACTAGGTAACATCTTTAAAGCCTTAAAATACATGTCTTCCCTATATTTCCACGCCTTATCTTCGCTGAAAAGCTCCACGGCTACGGGTCTCCAGTAGTAAGTCGACCGTCTAAGCATCGAAATTGTACAGTTTGTAATTCCACATTCCTTCGCTAACTTCTCTATAAGCAGAGGGATTGCTATATCAATATCTTCCACTGGCGCCTCTATCTCCATATATATTTTATGTCTTCTTATCTCTTTAGATCCGAAGAATGCATAGTGAGTATTTACTAGAGAAAAAGAGAACTTTTCCAAGCCTGGTAAATCCTCGAATTCTAGCTCTAATAGGAAGAAGTTAGAGGTGTGAGGTACGAAGCGAGGCGTGTACACTATATATTGATTTACGAGTTTACCAGCTACATGCGTGTCATAGTGGTATTTAACAAGCGATCTGCTCACCTTTCTTACTCTAGCAATTGAAGCGAAACGTGTCATAGCATCTTTCTGAAGCCAGTGAATAATAACTATATCCATTTTGTCAGCGTTGACTCTATAAGAATCGGGTTCATCGAAGCGTAGGCGGTCGAATCGGCCGCTTTGTATATCGGCTATATACGATTCTACATCGAAAACCCATATTTTATTTTTCACATCAAAGAAGTCGAAGTTGGGCAAGAAGAAATGGAAATTACTTACATAGCTTAAATCTATGTTTACTACAGCTCTGCTTTTCCTAAGCTCCTCAATGTATTTTTCGAAATTTTTAACTTTATCAACTGGTATTGTAAAATGAGCGTAGATCCCGTTCCTGTATCCTAATACTGAGTAGAGTCTAAAAAGATAATCGTGCAATTTTAAAACTTCAATCATCGAGGAAGAGAATTCTGGCTTAACATCTATAAACGTCAAAATATTCACTAGCCCTAGTTTATGAAAATTAGGAAGAGCATGAACGGAGAGTAGCCCTTCTTTTTTCAATTTCACAAATCTTGCATGTATTGTTCTTTTAGGAGCTTTTAAATTTCTGGCTATAAGTGAAAGATTTCGGGGTCCTTTCGAGTATACTTCTTTTATAAGCTTGATATTTAATTCGTCTAGATGACCAAGAGTACGAGCGAAGTATGATAAATCCTTCACCAGGGTTCTTCTTCTACGCATGTTTACACCTAGTTCATCATAAGAGGAGTGAAGATGAACAAATGTTTTAGTTTAAAAATGTAAATATCCTATAAAAACTTAAAGCTCGAGGAGCTATAGAAACTTTATATGGATAGATAATATTTTCCAAAGGAAAGTTTAATATTTCTATCATCAAACTTTATTTAAGAGCAAAAATTTACTAATAGAGGAGTATAAATGAGCAGAATGGAGTCCGTAATGGACATATCCAGTACGATACTCGACGATTTTATACTGTACATCCTTCAGAATAGAATAGATAAGATAGAGCCGGTAATATCTCCGGCTACAGGACCGATATATCCTAAAATCCAACCATTCCTTAGCAAGTACAGGATAGATGCTATGAAACTTTTAAGAAAAGCTGCTAAGATGGGATTACTCAAAAGAGAAACTTATGATAGAGTTATAACATGTCCTAAATGTGGCTCTTTAAAACTTATAGCTAGACTTCACTGTCCACGCTGTGAGTCTAGAAACATAGAATCCGCCCGAATTCTCGTACACGGCCTCTGTGGCTATGCCGGAATCGAGCTTGATTTTAAAAAAGAGGGAGAAGAAGAACTAGTATGTCCGAACTGTGGCCATCCAATAGGTGAGGATTATCAAATTATCGGAGAACTTTTCTCGTGTCTAGATTGCGGACATAGATTTCCAGTACCAGATGTGAAATTTGAATGTTCAGAATGTAAAGAGAATTTTGAAGCTCAAAAAGCTAGATATACACCAGTATATTTTTATGAAGTAATTCCCGAAAAGCTTGTAACTTTCGCTAAGCGCGTAGCACTTAGAAATGTCAGAGAAATTCTCATAGAGCATGGATATAAACTTGAAGAACCGCCTATCATCGCGGGTATTAGCGGCATCACACATCAATTCGATATGGTAGGGTTGAAAGGAGACAATAAAGTCGCTATCTCACATTATGATTCTTCAACAGGTGAAAATCTACAATCCCACATATTGAATATTCTAGGCAAATCTACGGATATTAGAGATGCTAAAATAATAGATTTGATAAGCGCTAACGCATCAACAAATGGACTGCGCTTATTCTCTACGAGCAAAAATCAATCAATAATAATATATAAGAACTTAGAGGAATTGAGAGAAAAGTTTAGAGAAAAAATTAAAAAATTGGAAAGTCTAAGCTCTCGAAACAATGACCGGAAATAGACCAAACCTCTCTATGCTCGGTATTACAAGCGCGAAGAATATTATTACTATGAATAGCTGGACTACTATATGTAAAACACCGGATTTTATAGACCCTCTGGCCATTTTACCCGCGATTAAACCGCCGAGAAGAGCTTCTATAAAAGCCGTATATAGTATCACCGCTTTATAAACTGGTATATCTACTAAACCTTTAAATATAGGGACTGGTTGGGCTTTTTGCAATGTTGTTAAAGGAATAAAGAATGCTTCTATCAGAATCATTCCAATGAATAGGAAAACTAGGAGAGAAGCATATATCGTAATCACGTATTGTCTTACGCTGGTCCTTCTTTCATAAGTATAAGACCAGAGAAGTCCATAGACTTTAGCCGCTGTATCCAAAACCTCGAAAGTTCTTCCACCACTCTCATGCGCTATTTTTAATATCTTAGCTGCTCTCTTTAATGAAGGTATTCCGTACTTTGCAAAAGTGGCATCTAGCGCATTTTCAAAGCTTAATCCTAAAGCCATTCTAGCCGCAACCATGTTTAGTAGCTTTCCCAACACGCTATACCCTCGTCTACCGACATCTCTTATGGCGTAAGGGAGCGTAAGCCCCGCTTGCACTCCTTCAGCTAAAGCCTTAAAGACATCTGGTAATGTCCTCTCGATGTCGTCGATGTATCTATCGTTAAAATATGTTATAGTAGCATAAGGTAATAATGCCGTAAGCGTGGCCACGAGTATTCCTATGTTAAAGTTTTCAGAGACTGGGAAATATATACCAGCTCTCGGTATATATAGGAAAACTTCGCCAAGATTTGTTTTGGTGAATAGTAAGTAAGCAATTAGAGAGATAAACCATAAGCTTATTGAGAAACTGGCAAGCAGGATTTTTCTAACTCTGGTCATGTGTATATACGGCATATTTTACACCTTTGAGAGGATAGAATCGAGCACTATCAAAAGAGAACATCCCATAGCTGGTAGTATGACTACTATGAATACGAAGATCAATAACATGGGATCCAGGCCAGCTATAGCTCCTCCTAGAAGAGTCATGACACTTAGCATTATCACGTATATTATAGGGAAAGCGACCATCATAGTTATGTAGACTTCGGCGATAATAGCTACTGAACTTACTATCTGCTTTAAGTAAGCTATCCTCTCGGATATTGCTCGTTCGAAGAAGAACATTAAATACTCCCATACAGCACCTCTGGTAGCTATAGTGGATTTCAATCCATCCATTAACATACTAAAAGTCTTGCTTGGAGTCCTCTTAGATGCCTGAGTTAAAGCTGTGATAGTATCGTATCCTAAGAGTTCTATATCAGCTAGTATACGCTTAAGCTCGAAGGAGACTTCTTTATTATCCTCCATCCCTGCTGCTATTTCGAGAACGGATTCAGGTGAAGCTCCTGCAGCAGCTACCGAGGCCATATAGCTCATAGTATGCAGTAATGCTGTATCTATCGTGGCGCCACGCTGTTTTGCCTTATAGACAGGATAATAGAGAACGAAAGTTAGAGAGATAAGAAAGGCTATTAAAGCTAAAATGAGAGAAGCCATTATGGCTACCAACAGGTTTAACTTTAATATTAAGAGATGAAAGTAAATTGCAGTCGAAAATACTCCTGTAAACGATAATACTGAGTATAATAGGCCAGTACTCATATAGACTATAAAAGAGGTTTTCATTACACATTTTTCATAGAATTCTCTGAAAGGATGAAGTTTATACATATATTTTTCGACTAATCCCTTGAAGAGCGCGTAGCCTAGCCCCTCTAGTATCATATAGCCCCTGCCTCTACGAGCCTATATGTAGTCTCAGGGTTAAAGTAGTAGTTTCTGATAACTTTAGATACCTGTTGGAAGGATCTCTGATTTCTGTGGACCATAAGCGATATCAGTCTTTCCCTCCTTTTCAATTCCGAGGTAAGAAAACTTAGTGATACGAATTTATCCTCGGCTATTTTTTCCAGTATTTTGCTGGTTCCAGCGAATATATAGGAATCTCTTAAGGAATCCCATTCGAATACTTTGTTCATTATGATTTCATCTCTCTCGCTATCGTACCCTTCTATCTCGTAGACATTTACTATCCTCCTCTCGATTTTATCTCCAATTTTTACTCTAGCTATATGAGCAAAAACGTTCATAACGGGAACTAGTGGTTTAGGAATATTCATTGGATGTATAGTCAATCTTTTAACAGCATAGTCTACGTTTTCTGCGTGCATAGTCGATAAGCCAGCGTGGCCCGTAGCGATAGCTTGGAATAGGGTATAGGCTTCTTCGCCTCTAATTTCGCCGACTATTATGTAATCAGGACGCATTCTTAGCGAAGCCTTGAGAAGATCAAAGAGCGTGACATTTTCCGCAACTGTGCTACGGGAAGGTCTAGTAACTAAAGGAACCCAGTTTTCGTGAGGAAGCCTTAGTTCTGGAGTTTCCTCTATGGTTATGATTTTTGCTTCGGGTCTTATCAGCATAGCTATAGCGTTTAGAGTTGTCGTTTTGCCAGCAGCGGTAGAGCCTAAAATCATGATGCTTTTCCCATATTCGAGAAGTATCCAGAAATAGGCGGCCATTAGTGGATTCATAGACTTTAAAATTACAAGGTCTACGACTGTAAAAGGTTCTTCTCTAAACTTTCTTATTGTAAAAGTTCCTCCTCGCCTTGAAACTTCGCCTAGAGTTAAGTGTACTCTATAGCCTTCTGGGAGTATGCCATCGACCATTGGATTGGCTATAGATATTTGCCGTCTAGCTTTATAAGCCAGTTTAGTGATGAAGGCTCTAAGTTCGTCCTCATTCTCAAATTCTATATTCGTGGGTATGGATTCATAGAATCTATGCCATACGTAGACGGGGACTCCAACACCATCGCAAGAAATATCTTCGATGTTTTTATCTTTCATAGGCACGTCTATCTTACCATAGCCGAGAATATCTCTCACGATATAATACTTGAGCTTATCGACGGCTTCTTTAGCTACTCTAATTTTGTATTTTTTAATTATCTGTTCTACTTTTTTCTCTAGGTACTTTCTGATTTCTCCTTTCTTCATCTCAACTAACTCTACATCTATAGTCTCTATTAGTAGATTCTTAATCTCTTCAAGCTTTTTCTTCTCCTCGTCATTGAGAGGAGGTTCGATTATTAAATATAGAAGCCTACCAGTTTGCCTATCCTCAACTATTGTGACAGCGCCGAATTTCGAATCCACCGGGTAGAAGTCTTTTACAATCTTATCTCTACCTAGCACCGCCATAGTCGTTCAACTTTCCTATAATATTTAATCAGAGAGGTTTAAAAATTATCATATAAAATAACTTTGACCTGTGACTAATTTCTTTAATTCTGAAATATGTTTACATTATATTCAAACTATAAAAATAAAGAAAAGTAATAACATGCCATGTATTAAATGAAATATGCCCTAAGTTTTATTCAAAAGTAAGGTTAATATCTAGGTAAATAGTAAAAAACGTGGTGAAATTATGAAGTTCAACAAAAGAGGAGTTTCTCCTGTAATAGCGGTACTACTACTCATAGTCATCGCGGTAGCTGCCGCCGTCCTCACATACCTCTGGGTCCTAGGCTACATAGGCACAGTACAATC
>QMRG01000014.1 GCA_003649235.1 Thermoprotei archaeon
ACAGTTATCGTATAATCACATTTAGAACATTTGAGAACTTTAACATAGCTATACTTGGGTATTTTGATCCTAATCAATTTTGCTAAATTGAAGCCCATGTAAAAAGAGAAGAGTAAAGATAGCATGGTATACATGAGGAAATCTTCATTCTGGGTATACATGTAAACTAGTACAAGGTAAATTGTAACTATCAAAGCGGCGGCTAGAAGCAGAGCATATATTGGAATCCATTGTTTTTTAACTTCATATACCCTCTCTAGGCTCATGTACAAACGCGCTCCTTTGCTTATTGACCACTCCTATCATTTCTTATCCTCTTTATATTTGTTCCTATTTTCTAAACACGACTATTATATTACTTCTTTGGAAATGCTTTGACATTATTAGTTCATTGAGACGAGTTTACTTGCATATTAATTCGGTTCTCAAACTGAGAAGTTTATAGAAGCCTTGAGCCTCAGTATTTTCTAATTTCAAGGATATACTCCTATAGTATTGCCTACTCCTACTAAAATTATAACTTCTCCAGGCTTGCTCCGCTCTTCTATAACTCTCTCGATATTTGCCAGTGCTTTATCAGTGGCGTCAAAAAGCGTTTTATTAATTACGGATAAAGCCTCTTCCTCTGACATTTTTATCAAAACCGCGTAGAGAGGTATCTTAGCTTTTGTCGCTATCTTCTCTATATTAAATTTTTCAACTCCAAGCCCTCCTATAGCTACTCCAAAACCATCGCAGATGCTTCCGCTTTTCTCGCTCTCTAGTTTGCTACTGGCATCGACGGTTATGATAATACCTGTATTTTTATACACGGAAAGAGCATACTCTACCGCATCATCTAAACTTCCTGTAACTCCTGCAGGTCCCTTAGCCTTTATAACGACTATTTTTCTCTCTTTATAAGGTACTTCGACCATTATAGTATCTTTGGCAACTTCTTTTATCTCTGTTCCGTTTCCGTATTTTCTAATAAATTTTGCTGCTACGATGGGTCCTACGCTGTCGCCAACTGGATATCCGTTTGCGAATGCTTCAAGAGAACTTTCAAATGCCTTCATGCTCTGCGTTATAAAAGGAAGTAGAGCGTTGAGTTGCATTAAAATCCACATACTCTTAAACTTTCTCCCTATCCTGTATATGTGATCTACCTCTTTGTAAATTTCATTAATAGCCTGTGTAGCACCTATCAAATCTTTCATATTCTCGATCTCAACTTTACTAGCAAAAGGTATGAGCATTCTAACTTCATTTTCTACCGTCCGATTAGTTGTCCTTACTAAATGCTTGAGTTTTTCAACTATACCCTGAGGATCAAGATCTGTAGGAGATATAAAGCGGGTTTCAACGAGACTAAGTACCCTTTCTTCTATCTTCTTGACATCGATTTTCTTCTCGTTTTTCACCGCAATTTCCTTAAAAGAGTTTATCGTACATCTTAACGCCTTATCCCGTATAGACCTAAAAGCTGCAATGTACGTTTCTATCTCGCTTATCATTCTCCAGATTTCAAATTCTCTGTTGAGATAAGCAAATAGGGTTAGAAGTATTATCCATGTCAATACTTCCATAGCACCTTGTCCATCCACTATGCTATCACCTAGTCTTTGCTACTCTCTAATAGTACAACTTGTAAATATTTATTACTACTTTTCATAGCTTTCAAATGGTATTTTTCATAGTTGAGGATCAATGTTACGCTGAAAGACACTTGTTTAAAGGAGTCGATTCTATTTTTCAAAAATCTTCGACAATAAATCTTCCTTTATCAACCGTAAATCTCCTGTATATTCACTTGCATAGTATTCTAACGTTTCAATAGTAACTCTAACTTTTTCAACTTGTTTTTCTAGTTCTTTAATTTTTTCTTCAAGAGCTTCTAATCTGCCTTTAACATCTTCTTCTTTCGTCTCTCCTAGCGTTAGTTCTATTTTGTATTTTTCAAATTCCTTCTCTAATAGAATCTTCTTTCTATAAACCTCTCTTAAATGACTTCGTAATTCTTCCAAATAAATCTTGCCTTTATTAGCTAGCTCTCTTATTCTAGAATCTAAATCTTTTCTCACAATTTTGAAAGTTTTTATATCTATCTCGCCTTCTATCAGTTTATCGTCTAGTCTCAATATTTTGTCTTTTAATTTCCGTATTTCATTCGATATTCTTACCGCTTTGCTTAAGTAATCTATCTCTTCTCTTTCAGCTTCTCTAGTCTCTTTCCGTACTAGTTTAGAAGTTCTAATCTTTAATCTTCCATTTTCAAGAAGAATCGATTGAGGATTAATGCCTAAAAGTTTCCCGTTTTTTCTTATATAGACTTTTTTAGCTTTCTCCTTTTTCTTATCTGCTACTATCTTCTCTATAACTCCTAAAGGCTTTCCATCAAGATATACACCCTTACCAATAAATTTCTTGAGTTTAACCACACCTTTAAAATCTGCCAGCGTGAGTTTTTTTCTATTTTCTCTCTTGAAAAATCCAAGTATTCTAGCCAATAACTTTCTCATGTCACTTTCTACGTTTATAATAAGTAAATTGCTTTAGGCGATTAGATGATCGAAATAGGTATGCAATAGACTTGAAATACTCAAATATTACGATGTTCCCTTATCTCTAGAAGCTTTTTCTCTAACATCATAAGATTATTCAACCTATTGCTGAAGACTTCATATAGGTACTCTCTAAGATCATAGGCATTCTCTATTTTGCCTATTTTTTTCTTAACTAGAAAGAGCAGAAATTGATCGCCGATTTCCTCTTCTATCCATCTCTGAAGATCGTATTTTTCTATGTGATATTTTAAAGAGTCAGGACTTATAATCCTAAGTATCTCGACTAACTCCTTCAGCGAACCAATTTCGATGCCCGTATACTCCCCCTTTCTTTTAAAAAAACGGAACTTCCGAACATTTCTGCCTCCGTGAATTATTCTCCGAATTTTGAAGTAAAGCTTCCTTCTAATCATGGACAATCCTTTATCAGTTATAATATACATTCTCCGATGTCTAGCGATGTATCCTCTTCTAGTTAATCGTCTTAAAATACGAGATACCTCTTTAATGTCTACTTCGAGAAACTCTGAAAGATCTTTACTCGTAATAGAGGATGCGGCAAGTCCTAAACTGAATAGGACTTTTCTAATGTCTAATTTGGAGGACACAGATATGAGACTCATTATTGAATAATATGTTTATTCATGCTGTTACGGCTTTAGCTAGCGCTCTTGGATGGTCTATAGGCATGCCTCTCGCTACGCCCAGCTTATAGGCTAGAAGCTGGAGAGGTAAAACTGAAGCTATCGGTGACAGAAATTTTGTAGTCTCTGGTATTTCAACATGATATCCAACAACGTTAACGTCTGGAGGAGATATGCTTATAACCTTACCTCCGTATTCAATCACGCTACTAGCTACTTTCCAGGAAGATATCTTGGCTTCTTTTTCATAAGGCGCTATCATAATTACCGGGTATCCGTTGCTAACTAATGTTATAGGACCGTGTCTAAGCTCTCCCGTCTCTACGCCTTCAGCCTGTAAGCCAGCAGTTTCTTTAATCTTTAAAGCCCCTTCTAAGGCTACTGGAAAGTTTATTCCTCTAGAACTAACGTAACATCTATCCCATCCCTTAAATATCTCGACATTTCCTTTTATCATTTTTTCAATTCTACCTAGTTCTTTTTTCAAAGTGAAGGATAAGGCTTTAACCTGCTCCACGAAATTCCTTTCATCCGATTTGTCTATAATACCTCTGAGGACTCCTATTCTATGTGCAAGCATTCCGAGAACGATTAAGGTAGACACGAAAGTCTTCGTAGCGGGAACGGCCATTTCAACTCCAGCTCCTATAGGCAGGTAAACATTAGAGTCTAAAGTGAGTCTAGAACCCATGATATTCGTCACTCCTATAACGACTCCCCCCCTCATTTTAGCTTCTCTAATTGCTCGCAGGACATCTCCTGTTTCTCCAGACTGAGAAATCGCTAGTATTGCAGTTCCTATAGATACGTTCTCTAGCCCGTAAAAGGGGAATTCGGCAGCACTTATAACGTGAGCATTCAATTTCGCTAAGTCTCGGAAGTAGTAGCCTGCTATCATACCGGCATGAAGGCTTGTGCCGTTCGCGATAACGTAGATATCTCTGGCCGAGTGTAAGATCATAGCTACTAGATTCAAATACTTCTCCTGCACCACCGCAACTGCTCTAAGCATTGCTTCTGGTACTTCATAAATTTCTTTGATCATGTAGTGCGGAAAACCTGCTTTATCTATCACTTCCGCTGGATATTTGACTCTCTTAATAGTTAACTCTTTTACGATATTCCCCTTTTTCACATCAATAACCATGTATTCTTGAGGAGTTAGAACAAATGCTTGTCCTTGATTTATTATTACTGCTTCTTTGGAAAATCCATAAAGAGAAGGTATGTCAGAGGATAGAAAGAGACATTTTTCTCCCTTCCCAATGAATAAAGGCTCG
The DNA here is from genome assembly GCA_003649235.1 of Thermoprotei archaeon. Classification (GTDB taxonomy): domain Archaea; phylum Thermoproteota; class Thermoprotei; order Thermofilales; family B69-G16; genus B69-G16. The sequence goes on from QMRG01000014.1 coordinate 4,471, forward strand.
CCCATGGATGCTCCATATATTTTGTTTTCTTTAACCCATAGAGTGGCAATAGCATATATTCCCTTTAACTTTCTCAAAGTATTTAGAAAAGCTTGAAGAAAATCATTTCCTTTATCCAGTTCTTCCTCGATTAAATGTGGGATCACTTCAAAATCTGATCTAGAGGAGAAGCTATGCCCTTTTTGAATAAGAAGATCTTTAAGTTCCTCATAGTTGGCTATAATGCCGTCTCCTACTACAGCAATTTTTCCTTTACAGTCTAGAAGAGGATGCGTATTCTCTAGTGAAGGCCTACCATGAGTAGCAAATCTTGTATGCCCTAATATTATTTTGCTGGAAATATTGAAGAAACGCAATTCCTCTAATGCTTTATCTGAACGTATAGGATATTTCTTAACTACTAATTCCGAGTCTACAATACCTACTATCCCAACACCATCATGACCGCGATATAGTAATCTCTTTAAACCGGTAGAAATTACATCTAGTGATGGAGAAAACTTACAAGCTAAACCGAAAATACCTCCCATTTTAGCACCAAATGGTAAAGTACAACGTGATACATAAAAATACTTCGATTTTCATTTGTTGATCGATGTAGTAGTTAACTACTTAGAGCTCGTTTTCTTAACAATCACTTTATAAAGACCTTTGTATCTTGAATTGCCTACATATGCAGTATTGTGATATTTAATAAAATGTAGTAAAAGTGGACCAAGCTTTTTGCTAGAATTTTTAGTATAATAATTGATTAATTCTTGCGTTAGTTTTCTAAAATAATGCAGATTTTTACCTATAGTTTCAAAGAAAGCATCTAGCTTACTCCGTTTCTCTACGAGTTTAACAGTTTCTCTCCTGCTATTATATACAAGTAATATTATCACTGTTAAGCTAGAAGCTAAAACTATGCTGGGATTGTATAGAGAAAGAACTATGAGAGCTAATATAGATATAGGCATTAAAATTTCATAAAACCAGGAGTATTTCTCTTTATATAGTAAAATATTTAAAATTTCTTCCAAATATGATTTTATAGGAGTATAATTTTTCTCGATATTACTGTTCTTCATCGCTAGTATATTTAAATTTTTGATAATTGATACTACTTCATGTCTTTTAAACATTAAGATCAACATTTTAGAATCTTTGGCAGCTATGGAATCGGTAAACATGATCATTTTACCTTTTAGAAAAAGATTATCAAGCTCTTTATCGCTATAACGCTTTATAATTCTTTTCATACTACAGCTTTACTCCTAATTCGGATAGTCTTCTTTCAATTTCTTTAACTTTATCTTCATTAGGTAGTGTAAATGGCAATTTTGGATAACCTGCATCGATACCTCTAAGTTTTAATATCACATGTACTCCGGCTATAGATGATCCAGCACTATGAGCTATCTCTCTTATAGCTAATACTTTATATTGAAGCTCGCGTGCTCTGTTCCAGTCTCCTTTTTCACAAGCATCGAAAAGTTCTTTGACAATTTCTGGGAGATAATTAGCTAAGCCCGGTATGAATGCTCTTGCACCCATCACGTAAGAGGGCAACATAAGAGCTTCTGTACCGACAACTATATCGAAATTCTCGCTACACGCTCTCTTATAATTCATAAAATTGAGTATGTCAAAGCTACTATCTTTAACTCCTTTAACTCCTATTTCTTCAAGTTCACGTAAAAGCGATGGTTGAATTGCATAGCCAACTGTTTTAGGATTATTATATACGTAAACAGGTATGTTAACTGCATTTAAGAGCTGTCTAAAATGTTCCTTTACGGCATTATCCTTGTGTTTATAGTAGTAAGGCGGTACGCTCGCTACGGCATCTGCACCCAAGTCTTCGGCGTGTTTTGCCAATATTATAGATGTATAAGTATCGGTTGAGCCTACATGAACAACTATTTTTAAATCTTTAGCCAAATTATTTACCACGACTTCTACCATCTTTTTCCTTTGCTCAATAGTCATCAAAGGACCTGAACCATAACTTCCACAGAGAAATAAGCCGTGTATATAATCGCTGATAAATTCTAATATACGCTGTACAGCTTCCTCATAAATTTCCCCATCTTTAGTGAAAGGAGTTATCAAAGGCGGAATTAAGCCATAAAGTTTTTTAATCATACAATCACCACCGAACTCTTATATACAACTATTTATTTAAGACTTCACCCAAATCTATCAGTATTGCTCTGCATGGTGCTCCTTCGAGATTTTTAACTTTTAAAGGAAGACAGAGAAAGAAATACCTACCGCATTTCACATGATTTAATTTCAATCCTTCAATAATTAAAATTCTTGCATTTAACAAGATCCTATGAACCGGATATTTTTTATCGCCAAACTTATCCACGCTAGGGCTTTCAACTCCTACAAGCTTAACTTTTTTCTTTACAAGATATTCAGCAGCATCTTTTTCGAAATACGGGTAATCTCGAGGATCTTCCCATTCTTTCATTTTAAATAAGACTATCTTTTCACTAATCTTAAGAGTCTTTAATGTTTCACAATTAATTACTTTTTCTTTCACAGATACTACTTGGGCAATTCCCATAAAATGTGTCAATGGAATTTCATCAATAGAAGCTCCATTAGGGATAAAGTGAATAGGAGCATCTACATGAGTCGCTGCATGAATCGGCATTGACAAATAGGAGACTTCATGATCATGTCCTTTATCATAATGTCGTAGCCATTCAATCTTAACAGGAGGCAGTGTAGGATAGTAGCGCCTATTCTCTTCGATATACTCGCTTATATCTATAAATTTCAAGCTTTCACCTCAAACACTTCAGGATTTGCTACACGTTTAGGCTTTTTCCCTTCAAGAAAGCTTACAATATCTTCGGTAAGCGCGGTATCCATTCTCTTTAAAGCCTCAAAAGTATAGGCAGCTATATGAGGAGTTATGACCACGTTTTCGAGTTTAAGTAAGGGATTGTCTGGTTTTGGAGGTTCATGTATCATAACGTCAAGTGCGGCGAATTTGATTCTACCTTCTTTAATTTTCTCCGCTAAAGCCATTTCATCTACTACGGCTCCTCTTGAAGTATTCACTATTACAACGCCATTTTTAACAAGAGAAAGCTTTTCTCTACTAAGTAATCCTCTAGTTTCTTCAGTTAAAGGAATATGTAATGTTATTATATCGGAAGTCTTTAGCAAAGTTTCTAAATCTACTTTTTTAATTCCTAACTCTTGGAAAACTTCATCTGGGACGTATGGATCATATGCGATAACATGCATATCAAAACCTTTGCTAGCTATTTTAGCTACCATCTTACCTATAGCGCCTAAACCTATAATCCCAAGAGTTTTTCTATACAATTCGATTCCTATCAAACTTGAACGCTCAGTCCATTTATTCTGCTTTACTAGCCTATCGCCTTTAGGAATCCATCTAATAGCCGAAAGAATTAACGCTATGGTGTGCTCAGCTACCGATCTTTCCTCCATCGTATGTCTGCAATAGATAACCGGTATTCCGCGCCGAGTTGCCGTGTCTAAATCTATGTTATCGACGCCTATACCATGTTTAGCGATCAACTTAAGCGCTGGCGTACGCTCTATAACTCCTTTAGAAATTCTGCCCAATCCACCAATTATAACAACATCGGCATTTTCCAGTCTTGCAGCTATTTCTTCGTCGCTCATATCATTGCTCAATCTTACCCTTTTAATTTCAGTAAAGTACTTAGATAATGTCTCCATAACCTCTGGAGCATATTTGCCAAAAGTGCCCGAGGCTATAGTCAGCTTAAACATCTTTATCAAGACACATTTAATATCAGGCTAAATATTAATTGATCCTAATGTATTAGGTATCACGTTAAAACATGACTCACTAGAGATACTTCAAGGTGTATAAACATGCTCTCAGTGAAAGTAAAGTTGCTTAACAAAGTAGGATTGCACGCTAGACCTGCCGCTCTATTTGTACAGACGGCTAAGAAATTTAAGTCTGATATTACAGTTGTAAATACTAAAAATGGACAATCAGCTAATGCAAAAAGTATATTGGAAATTCTAGCATTAGGAGCCGATTATGGAGATGAAATAATAATCCAAGCAAACGGCCCTGATGAAAACGATGCAGTTCAGGAACTTCTCAATTTGCTAAACAGATTTAAGGAAGAAGAGGGATAAATATATTAAATCATAGTATTTTATATATAGGTGGATCTTGTGTCTGTACTGTTTAATGCCAGATCAGGGCACCCTATTATCTTGAGAATATCTATGAAGCCCTATAGAAGCGTTCTCTCCGAGGCTACAACACGGTCTGGAGTCCTCGCTTTAATTTTCGGAGTATATAAAAAGAATGGTTTCGCTTATACTCTATTAAAATGCGGTTATAGGAAGCATTCACAATATAGAAAATTCATAGACGTTTTAGAAAACATGCCTCAGGTAAAAGACATAAAAATACTAGAGAAAAAGGCAAGATGTTGCTCATTAATATTGATCAAAGATTTTTGCGATTTTTATGATAAAATAATGTCTAAGAAAATACTAGTTTTAACGCCCTATATAATGTCGGAGGGTCTTCGCAGGTTTATAGCTGTAGTTCCTGAAAGAAGCGAGCTGGATACATTTAATAAAATGTTAGAAGAACATGGACGGGTAATAGATAAGGAGAGGCTCTCCTTTGAACAGGCAATTTCTTACCTGGAAAAAAACGTAGTCTTAGCAGATTTAAATTCCATGTTAACTCCTAAACAGTTAGAGATTTTAGATTTAGCATATAGATGCGGATACTATGATTGGCCTCGCAAAATAAAATTAGATGAAATATCTAAACTTATGAATATTTCAAAAACTACAGTATGTGAGCATTTAAGGAGAGCGGAATTAAAAATTCTAAATTTCATACTTAAAGGCAAAGTTTAAAAAAGAATGATTTTAGGCCCTTCCAAGAGCCTCAGCTAGATACTTTATGAAATATCCATATACAGGTCCTATGACTGCGTAGTCGGTGTAGTCCTGTGTACCTATACCAATGAATATTCCTGATACTGGATAGGCTATTCCCCAGAAGAACGGAGCTATAAAGCCCCAGATAAACGGCACGATGATAGTTGCTCTCAATCCACCCCAAGCATTGGCAAAAACTCCTAGTATAGCGCCGGTCCAGAAGTTCATCCATATAGCGGGTAATACGATAACTGGGAAGTGGAAGACAACCATTACAATCGTAGCCAATATACCTCCGAGTAAGTTAGCTATAAAACCTATAAATACTGCTGTAGGTGCGAAGGGGAACATTGTCGGGTAGTCGAGTCCAGGTACGGCACCTGGTATTAATCTTTCGGAAATACCTTTAAAAGCAGGAACCAGCTCTGCTAATAGCATTCTTACACCGTATAGTAGGGCGGCTAGTGCAGCGCCAAAATGTATTCCTTGAAGCAATAGCCAAACTAGCCAATTTGCTCCTTCAGAGAATTTTGCTATAGCTTCTGGACCAGCGGCTAAGCCTATTGCCAGATATATGAATGTAGTGAACACAGCTACTGATAACATTGGGTCTCTAAGCCATGCAAGCGATTCAGGGAATGGTAATTCCTCAGTACTAACTTCTCTCTTACCTATTATCTTGCTTAACCATGAAGTTGTAGCTATGCCCAATGCCTCTCCTATACCTAGAGACCATTCATCCGTTAATCTATCGTTGTCTTTCATAAATTGATAGCATATCCATGTATGGAGCCAATAATATATTCCACATGCAATGCCAGCCAGCAATACTATTTCGGTTCGGTTAAAATTGTAAGCAGCGGGAACTCCGACAAAGTAAGATGCCCATATCATCATAATGTGTCCAGTTACATATACGGCTTTAAGTGGTGTAACATAGGCTAATACTAAGTTTATCAGGAAACCTAGTAAGGTTGCCAGAGCTACTTCTGTTGGATAATCGGTCATGGCTTTTCCAAAGATTAGCCAGTTTTGTGGAATAACTCCTGTAACTCCTAGCATAGCTTTAGTCCATTCGCCTATAGGAGCTACCACATTCATTAATTCATTGGCGCCTAATACTAGGATGTAGAAACCGGCAATAGTTTTTACGGTTCCAGATATTATTTGATCGTAAGATCTCTTTAGTAATATTAAGCCTATTAGGGTAAGAAGGCCGTAAAATATTCCCGGATTTCCTATAATATCTTTCGCTATAAAGAGAATTATCTCTGTAATGTCCATCTTATCACCTTTCTAGGTGAAAGTTCGTTGCTAAATTTATATAAGGTTTCTCCCTAACATATTAATATTCGAATGTGAAAAGAGGAAGTACATTTAAAGAACTTTAATTCTTTAAGTGATATTTTCATACTTTACTCGTAAGGGTTAAAATATTAAAATTATATTGTGCATGTTAATCTCGGGGATTAAATGACTGCAACATTTATTTACGATGTAGCGTTGGAAATGTTTCCTCCCGACGTAGGGCTTTCCCATGCCGTATTAGCTGAGAAATATGGTTTTGAAGCGATTTCAGCTTCAGATCATTTTCATCCCTGGATGCATACGAATGCTCATAGTGCTTTTGCTTGGACATGGCTCGGAATTGCCGCTGAAAGAACTAGAAAAAGTAAAGTAGGTACACTTGTTACTGCACCTATACTTAGATATCACCCAGCTATCGTAGCACAAGCGTTTGCCACTTTAGGCTACTTATATCCGGGAAGGATTTTCCTAGGAGTAGGAGCAGGCGAAGCTATAAATGAAGTTCCTCTAGGCTACAAATGGCCTTCTCCCAGAGAAAGAATCGAACGATTAGAAGAAGCTCTAAAAATTATTAGATTTCTATGGGAGAGAGAATTTGTAAACTTTAAAGGTAAATATTTTACCCTAAAAAATGCAAATCTCTATACTAAACCGAGAAAACATAAGATACCAATTTATGTCGCCGCTAGTGGTTTAAAAGCGGCTAGTTTAGCGGGTAAATATGGTGACGGAGTAGTAATATCATCTACAACTGCTAAAAAACGCGGAAGCAGTCTCTTAAACGCGTTTTATAAAGCAGCAATAGATGCGGGGAAGAATCCCGAAGAAATGGCTAAAATAGTGCTTATAGTTACTTCATTTGACGAAGATTTTCAAAAAGCTCTTCAAGGAATAAGATATTGGGCTTCTACCATGTTAAGATTCGTATTTAAATATGATATTGGAGATCCGCGAGAAATAGAAGAGTATGCTTCTCTCATTGGAGATGAACAAATAGCGTCTAGACGTTACATAGTCACGTCACCCGATGAATATTATAATATTATAGAAAAATTTGTGAATATGGGATTTAATAACGTAGCTATTCTTAACTCAAGTCCTGAGCCAGAGAAACTCATTAAAATATTCGGAGAAAAGATTATTCCATACTTTAAGGAAGTCGAATAAATATGATGATAGAGTATTTAATCTGAAAATATTAATCGAGATATCCCATTTCCCTAAGAACTGGTATAAGTTTTCCTTCGAGTTCCTTCATGCTTACCAAATTTTTTAGAAGGATTATTTTTGCATCTGTAGTTCTCTTTATGGTTGCTGCAAATATTTCTTGAGTAATTATGATATCGACTTTTTGTCCTTTACAAGTTACAGGATCAGCTGTTATGACATCTCCCTTAATACCATATTTCTTTAACAAATCGAGTATATTGGCCCTTAACATTACGCTAGAACCTACTCCGGCACCACATACGGTCATTATTTTAACTGGTCTTTTTTTAGCGTCCATTTTTTCACTCATATTTCTGTGGGTAAAGGAGAATAAAAGTTTTATTACTTGTATATTCGGGATGCTATTTAAAAGTGGTCTATTAATGTTTAAGTTAAAAGCAATTTTCTCAGTACTTTAATCAATTAGGAGAATATTATTAGTCAATTAAGACAATACTATTTTTCATATTGATATTTATGAAAATCATTCAGTGATGATAAGATCAAATTTTCTACTGGGAGGATATCTCATTGTTTCCTACAGTATCTTCATTAACAAGGTATAGCTGAAGAAGCTTAATATGTTCTATATTCATTGAATATAACAGTCTTAAACTTAGGATATGATGGTGATTTGAGTGGATTCCTTCGTGAAGTATAAAAAGCTAGTGTTTGAGCTAATGGACAAGATAATTTTGACTGAAAAGGAAAACCTCGAAAAAGCTGCTGATTTAATAGCAAAATCCCTGGTAAACGACCATTTTCTCTATATTTTCGGAACAGGGCATTCAATGATGATGGCTTTAGAAATCTTCTATAGAGCTGGTGGTCTAGTCCAAGTGTATCCGCTCTTTGATTTAAGCCTTTCAGCTTTTAATGGGGCATTTAAAAGTACTAAGCTAGAGAGAGTTTCCGGTTATGCCAAGGCAATTCTAGACGCTCACGACGTAAAGCCGGGTTCTACGCTAATAATTGTTTCTAACTCGGGTAAAAATACAGTCCCCGTAGAAATGGCTATAGAAGCTAAACAAAGAAGTCTTAAGGTAATTGCCTTAACCTCTGTAGAATATTCTAAAAGTGTACCCGCTGAGAATCCATTTGGCAAAAAACTATATGAAATAGCCGACGTGGTTATAGACAACCATGTTCCTGCAGGAGATGCTATATTTTCAATTGAAAATTTTCCACAGAAAATAGCGCCTGTATCCACGATATTAAACGCTTTTATTCTACAGTCGATTGAGATAAGAGTCGTAGAGAAGCTGCTAGCGATGAACGCAAAGCCTAAAGTCTGGATGAGCGCAAACGTGCCTGGAGGTATAGAATTTAATAAAGACTATCTCAAAGAATACTCAGAAAAAATAAGATACCTATAAGACTAGGTAGGGAATAATGATCGAAAAAAAGGGTATACCAACCTCTCCAGGTATAGCTATAGGAAAGGCTTTCGTCTATAAAAAAGCTAACGTTAAAGTCGAGAAACATGTATTAAATACGGAAGCAGAAATCCGTAGATTTGAGCATGCCTTAGAGGAAACTAAGAAGCAGATAAAAGAGTTAAAGAAAAAAGCTTTAAAGGAAATGGGCGAGGAGAAAGCAGCTATTTTTGATGCACATTTAATGATTCTTGAAGATCCAGCTTTCACAGATAAAGTTTTAAAATATATTAGAGAGAGAGGACTTTCCGCGGAAGAAGCTGTAGTGAAAACAGCTAGAGATATAGCAGCTATATTCGAAATCATGGAAGATGAATACATGAAGGCCAGAGCCGAGGATATCAGGGATTTGGGCAATCAGATACTTGAGAAATTAGCAGGTACTTGTAGAGAACTTAAATTAGAAGAGCCTTCGATAATTATAGCCAGAGAACTTCTACCATCAGATACTGTCAAGATAAAAAGAGAGAATATTTTAGGATTCGTGACCGAGCTTGGTGGAGTAACCTCCCACGTCTCTATAATTGCTAGAGCGATGGGCGTACCCGCCGTGGTAGGCATAAAAAATCTAACTCAAACAGTTAAAAACGGAGATGTAGTGATCATCGACGGGTACAGAGGAGTAGTGATAGTAAATCCTGAAGAAGAAATTCTAAAAACCTATCGTGAAAAAATGGAGGAAGATCTTCGTCAACGCGAGGAATTCAAAAAGATAGGCAAACTTCCCGCCGTAACTAAGGACGGTGTAAGTTTTGAAGTAGCGGCTAATATAGGCGAGCCGTCGGAGGTATATCTAGCAATGGAAAACGGGGCAGATGGCATAGGGCTCTTAAGGACGGAGTTTTTAGTGATGGGCTCCGAGAAATTCCCAAGTGAAGAAAAAATGACTAAAGAACTTAAGAAGATAATTGCCCGTCTAGAAGATAAACCAGTAATAGTTCGCACGCTAGATATAGGAGGCGATAAACCGATATCCTGCCTAAAGCTTCCTAAAGAGCTAAATCCGTTTCTGGGATTAAGAGGTATACGGTTATCTCTTAATCGGAAAGAAATATTCAAAAGTCAGTTAAAAGCTATTCTAAGGAATAATACGCGGGGAAACATTAAGATAATGTTTCCAATGGTATCGCTTGTCGAAGAAGTAACAGAAGCTAGGAAAATAGTTGAAGAAGTTATAGAAGAGCTCAAATCTGAGGGAGTAAAAGTCGGAAAAACTGAAATAGGAATAATGGTTGAAACTCCTTCCGCTGCCCTCATGGTAGACGCGCTGGCCGAACACGTAGATTTCTTCAGCATAGGTACGAACGATCTAACCCAGTATACCTTAGCCGTGGATAGGACAAATGAACATGTAGCCTATATATTCGACCACTTACACCCTTCAGTCTTAAAACTGGTAAACCATGTAGTCGAAAAAGCTCATGAAAAAGGCAAATGGGTGGGCGTATGCGGAGAAATAGCCAGCGATATAGATGCAATACCAATACTGGTCGGCTTAAGAGTAGACGAGCTAAGTGTCGCCCCTCTATTCATTCCCAGAGTTAAAAGGATAATCAGATTCATAACCTATAAAGAAGCTAGAGAACTAGCGTTCAAAGCTCTTAAAACGCAAACCGCTCAAGAAGTAAGAGAACTCTCTAGAAGATTTATGAAAAACCGGGCTAAAAATATCTGAAAGATATTATTCTTTTTCGTACACGATTTCGCCTTCTATGATTGTCATTTTAACTTCTAAGGTTTTACGATCTAATAGTACTATATCGGCTCTATATCCCGGTCTCAAAATTCCTCTATCTTTTAATCCTAGAAGTCTTGCCGGATTTTCAGTCATAAATTTTAAAGCAATTTTTAGAGGGATTCCTACGTTAAAAACTAGGTTCCTTAATGCTTTATCTAGAGTTAACGTGCTACCGGCCAAACTTCCGGTCTTCTTAACTCTGCTAACTCCATCTTTAACCACTATCTCTAATCCACCAAGCTCGTATTCTCCATCAGGCAATCCTGTAGCGGAGATAGAATCAGTTATAGCTATGACCTTGTCTAAAGGCTTGTTCTTGTAGATTAGAGTTATAGTGCCGGGGTGCAGGTGTATTAGATCTCCTATAAACTCTACGTATACATCATCTCTCACGAGACCCGCCATAGCCACACCCGGCTCTCTATGATGAAAAACCCGCATTCCGTTAAAAATATGAGTACATAGCCTAGCGCCTAAGTCAAAAGCTTTCATAGCCTCACTAAAAGTCGCATTGGTGTGGGCAACTGCTACTATAACCTCTAGTTTATCAAGCTCTTTTATCACTTTCGAAGAACCTGGCAACTCGGGAGCCAGAGCCATAACCTTCATCAAACCTCGAGATGCTTTATAAAGTTCTATAGCTTCATCTAAACTTGGATTCTTCAAATACTCAGGGTTCTGAGCTCCTGCCTTTTCTTTATTCAGGTAAGGGCCTTCAAAATATATACCGGCTATTTCCGCACCTTCACTAATATAGGATGCCGCGTTATAGATTATTTCAGTTATTTCCTTTAGCTTATCAATAGGAAGAGATACTGTGGTTGGGAGAAATGTGGTAACACCATATTTTGGTAATATTTTCAACATTTTTTCTAAATCTTTCTCGTTTTCCAAATAGTTTACATCGACTCCTTCACAACCGTGAGTGTGAAGATCTATAAATCCAGGCACTGCTATACACTCTTTACATTTGATTTTTTCAATTCCTACTTCTTCTCCTCTTATTACTCTCTTTATATATCCGTCTTCGATAATTATAGAGGCATCTTTAATCGCGACATTAGGAGTTAATAAAAGTCCCGTATTCACCACTGACATATTTACACCTGGAATCTCTGTTTGCATTTAATCTTTTAAATATGAAAAAGATCTTCATAAACATCATTAGTATTTTTTCGCTGAAATTTATAAACCTATTATATAATTCGATTCCGTATTGAAGCAGCGTGTTGACAGCATTCTGCACCAACTCTTTATATGGACGAAAATAAGAATAACCTATTTATTTAGGGTTTAGAGTCTCAACAATATGCAATATAAAGTGGAGAGGATATGGTTTATAGCCTTTGAGAGTAAAGGAATCTACAAAGTCGGTGGTCTAGGCGAAGTTGCGGGAAGCATGACAAAGGCTTTAACTAGTAAAAATCTTAAAGTAGCTCTAATAATGCCGAGTCATGGAGTTATAAAAAATGAAAAAACTAGAGAAAAAATTAGGTTATCCGAAGTAGAAGCTTTTAGCTCTGAAGTTCTCGGCAAAGAGTATAAGATAGCAATCTATAAGGGTTTGCTCGACAGCGTAGAGCTATATGTAATTTCGGGAGCTAACGAAGAAGCGGAAAAAGTCTTGGAAAATCCCGTAGTATACGCCGATGGTATAACAGAGCCTAAAGCAGCTCTTTTAGCCAGATCGATGAGTGTGTTATACGATATTGGAAATTGGAAACCTGATATAGTCCATATAAACGATTGGCACGCCGTACCTTCAGGCATGGCTTTAAAGCTTTATGGTCAAAAGATAAAGTCAAGCATTCCTCTTCTATTTCAAATACATCTGTACTGTGGAAAATGGGTTGATCGGAAATATCTCTCCGATTTTTGCGGACTAGATTTAAGAGCAAAGTTGAGAGTGCATTTAAATGGTGAATTTAAAGAGTATACGCTGGAACAGTTATATTTATTGAGCGAAGGTATTTTGGAGCGTTTAGCCGCTTATATAAGTGATGTAGTGGCGACGGTTAGCGAATCCTACTTGAAGAAAGATGAGAATAATATTTTGCGGAATATAGGTTTTCAGTTCGAAAACAAGTCTACCTATATCTACAATGGATGTGATTGGAGATTAGAAGAAATATTAGATAATGTATTGGAACGGCATAGAGAAGGAATTGAGGAATATCTGGGGGTAGAGGCGGATCATGCAGACAGAAAATTACTACGCAAATACTTCTTAGAGAAGGCTCTCGGAGAACTTCCAGAGAACGAGCCTATAATAAAAGATGAGTATCTAGCCAGGCTTATTAAGGAGCTTAAAGGTCCTATAGCGAACGATGTAGGCAAGCCTCTGCCCTTCGAGGAGGATGGCCCATTAATCATAACTACCGGAAGGACTAGTGTTCAGAAAGGATTCGACGTGTTGATGAAAGCTATTCCACATATATTGAAGATCTATCCAACCGCTAAATTCCTCTTCCTCCTACTTCCTGTAAGAGGAGGAGAATCCTTGGTGAAAGAGTTGTTCACTGAAGCCTGCAAATATCCAAGGAATGTGAGAGTGATTTTTGGAATCACGCCTTCGATCTATCATTTAGCGCATATAGCCGCAACTCTATACGCGGCTCCATCTAGATGGGAACCTTTCGGCATAATGGCGCTTGAATCCATGGCCGTAGGAACTCCTGTCGTGGCGTCGAGAGTAGGAGGTTTAAGTGAAACTATACTGGATTTAAAAGAGCATGGTATTGAAGGAACAGGCTTTCTAGTCCCTAAGGATAGTATCGAGGATCTTGCTAGAGCGATAATATCGCTTATTTCTTTAATGGAAGAGAAGGCGGATAACGTGTTATATCAGGAGTTGAAAAAACTAGCATGTACTGGTGTCTCTATTAGGATAAGGAATAACTGTATTAGAAGGGTTGAAGAGAATTTCCGATGGATTAAAGTAGCCGATATGGCTATAAATGCTTATAATAATGCATTATTAAAGGCTCAAGGTTAAAGCTTATGACGCAGCAAGCTATTGAGGAGTTTTTTAAAGCTGACTGGCTTACTATAGAGGAGATATTAATCAGCTTTTTCCTAGGCGCTTTGATAGGCTTGGAAAGAGAGAAGGCTAGACTTTCGAAGCCTCTCAGAGGAGAGGAAAAAGAATTCCCAGGCGTTAGAAGTTTCGGCTTAACCTGCATGTATGGAGCTACTATGATAAGATTGTTGACTCTAGTAGGCGAAGAAGGAATTCCAAATGTAGCTCTATATATCTCCATAATAGGATTACTTATGTTTCCCGTAATTTTAGGCTTCTACATAGCCTTCAGATTTTTCGTCCTTAGAATATCAGGGATAACGACTATCTTAGCGTTGGCATTCACCTTTTTCATAGGCATACTCGTAGGCGCCAATCTCATTCTCGAAGCAGCAGCTATAACTGTCTTCATCACGTTCATACTAGCGATAAAGCCGGAGATACAGAAATTTGTAACTGGAATTTCGTATAGAGAGCTTCTATCAGCGCTAGAAGTAGGTATAGTAGTCTTCGTTTTCAGTCCACTGCTTTTAATGGACATCTATGACCCGATATTCAGAGTATTTAATTTTAGGATACTCTATGTGTTCTTCGCTTTAACTCTAGTATTATCGCTTCTAAGCTATGTAGCGGTAAGAGTTATGGGAGCTAAAGCTCTAACCTACTTCGCTTTCTTTGGAGGCTTGGTAAACAGTGAATCCACGGTATTAAACCTAGTAAGACTTGGTTTAAAAGTTGAAGATAAAATCCGAGACTGGATAGTCGCAGGTGTTCTCTTAGCAAATACTTCTATGATTTTAAGAAATTTAATTTTAGCTGCGTCTCTTACAACAATCTCAGGAGGAGCTTATGCTGAGATTGTTATCGCCAAAATATTGATAGGGATGCTTCCTTCCATGCTTATAGGCTACGCTGCGGCTCTAGTATATAGCGGTAAAAAACTTGAAAAGGGAGAAAGTCTAACTCTCGAAAGCCCATTAAGCTTTAAAGTGGCTCTTAAAGCTGCAATAGTATATGCAGGCATATTCGTATTCACAAAGGTACTCTCTGATATGGTAGGGAGCGCGGGTATAATCTTATCGGCTACTTTAGGCGGTTTTATAAATGCAGGGGCTACAATACTCTCCATATATACTATAGCAACGATCAGTGGTGAAACGGCTAATATCGCTGGCGCCAGCGTGTTATTAGCGACTTTCTCCGCTATAATGAACAAAATAGTTTTTACTAGAATGGGAGGAGCTAAATCTGAGTTGATTAAGAAGGTGTTCATATATCTTCTGTTGTTAGCTATGCCATGTCTAACCGTAGGATTGCTTATGACTTTCAACTTAATCTAAATATTTTATTACATCGTGAAACGTATTTTTTCTGCATTTTTCACAGTAAATGTAAATTCTACCTATTTTGTATAGGTTAAAGCCGAGGTCAATTTCTTTTTCCGAACCGCAGTCTCTACATTTCAAAATCCATACAGTCATAAACACTACCTTTTCGCTTTTTCTACTAGATAAGAGACTATTTCGCATGGTATATTTATACCTGTAACTCTCATTAAACCTTCAAAACCAGGCGATCCATTAGCTTCCAGAACGTAATAGCCATCACTGCCCTCCAACACGTCTACGCCAGCATAGTCTAACTCTAAAATTTCTGCAGTTTTAACTGCAAGCTCTTCCAGTTCGGGAGAAGGTTTCATAGGCTCTGCTTTACCTCCTTGAGCGATGTTCGTCTTCCAGGCATCAGGAGGAGCGTATCTGTACATAGCTGCTGACACCCGTTCTCCTATAACGAAGAGCCTTATATCTCTAGAAGGTTTGTTTAAATATTCCTCTAGAAATATAAACTGTTTGAATTGGAGACAAGTTCTAAAAATCCTATAGCCTAGATCGGCGTTGTCTACCAGTACTTGCCCGTATCCTCTCGATCCAATCAATGGCTTAACTACAACTCTATCCCACTGCTTGGTAAGCCTGTAAGCCTCTGCCAAATTCTCGGTTAACAAGGCTTTAGGAACGGGTATACCGGCTTTAAAGAGCTTAAGTAAGGTCATGAACTTATTGCGTGCATTCAATAATCCGCGAATCGAATTCATTAAATAAATACCTTCTTCTTCTATTCCCATGAAAAGGGCTAACCTGCCCATAAACTGTTCAAAACTAGGAGCAAATCCTATACTTCTCAGCAAGCCAGCATCTATATCGAAAGGTTTAGAGCCTATTTTTAAGACCAAGTGTCTCTTATCTATTCTAACAGAGATATAGGAAAAGGGCATATAGTAGGATTCGTGTCCGAGTTTCCTTATGGCTTCTATAAGTAGCCTCGAGGAGGGCGTTGGTAGGTTGCTTTCATGTATAACTCCTATTTTCACTTCTATCACCGTGAACTCGATGCATATATACTTCTTCTATCAATTATCTGGGTAGATGAGATATATATTTAAACCAGTCAAAGGCTACGTCTTCACTAAATACGTTATAGAAAGAATAGAAAGAGGCGAAGTCGAAGTAAGCCTAGACTTGGGCAGGTCGATTACTAAAGTAGAGATTCAGAACGACAGCGTGGTCTTGCCGAATAGTTTGAAAATAAGTTTGTCCTATCTACGGGAAAGCGTGAAGCAGAGGGATAGAGCTTATTTCATAGAGGAAAACGGGAAAGAAATATTTGAGATTTCAATTTCAACACCGAGGCGATATTATAAGCTAATGATAGTATCTCCTGATACCGCGCCTACGCTGGAGATAAGTGGTATACACATGCATCGCATAAAAGATATTACGCCTCTGGAGGACACTTTAGAAAAGGTGAGGCTAGCCGATATCAAGAAGGGACATAGAGTCTTGGATGTATGCACTGGATTAGGCTATACTGCTATTTACTCTCTTAAAAGGAGGGCATCGACTGTTGTTACTATAGAGAAGGACCCGTACGTTTTAGAAATCGCTCGGTATAATCCTTGGTCTAGAGAAC
>QMRG01000015.1 GCA_003649235.1 Thermoprotei archaeon
ATTATAAGAACTTTTGAAGAAAACAATTTAACAATAGGTTTGAACGAGCTGGTAGTACTCACGGGCACTGCCATATACACAAACGCTACTTCGCTCATCCGCACTAGTCGGAACACTTACCTCTCCATAGTCGATGAGCAGGGAGAGTACACTATAGCCGCCATAAACGGGACTACGCTTGCACTGGGCGATATAACGTTTATGCTAGACCCGTTCATCCAACTAGCCGATAATAGCCGTTTTCTAGATAACTTGGTGGAGTGGTTATTAGGAGAAGAAAGAGAAGGCTAGTGTTCTTTAAAGAAACGAGCAGAACAGGAGATGCAGGGATCGTAGGCTCTTACAAGTTTTTTTAACTCGAACTCTATATTTTCCACGTTACTCAATAGTAGTTTAGTGGTATACGCGACCAGATCGGCTTCAATATTTTTGTAGTTCTGCGCCGTCGGCGTAATTATGTTAGCTTTTTCGATTCTTCCTTGTTCGTTTACCTTATAGTGGTGTATCAATAATCCACGAGGCGCCTCGGTTACTGATACTCCTTCTCCCTCCTTAACGCTGAACTCAACTTTTTCAGTTTTAGCTGGTCTATGCAATAAATCCTCTATCAGATCGACTACTTCCTCCGCAAAGTGGATTATCTCCAGTGCTTGAGCCTTATTGTTTTCGAAGGGAGAATATGCCGGGTATTTTAATCCATAAGTCTTAGCCATGGATTTAGCCG
The DNA here is from genome assembly GCA_003649235.1 of Thermoprotei archaeon. GTDB lineage: Archaea > Thermoproteota > Thermoprotei > Thermofilales > B69-G16 > B69-G16. Next base: position 725 of record QMRG01000015.1, read on the forward strand.
TATCCGTTAAGAAGTCATAGTTTATGTTTATCCTTGATAAAGCGCCTACCATGTACTCTAATCTCTCTTTTTTCAAGACATAATGCCTAGCCGTAGAGTACTCCTCGGTTATATATTCTATATAGTCCTCGTATTCAGAAGGTTTAAAGATATTTCCTTGTGAAATTTTCACAGATCCTCGTAGAAGTGGAAATTCTTTTCCATTATATAGTGATACATAGTGCGTTTTTCTTTTGAAATCAGGCATTTCCAAAGATAACACAACAGGAATCACTTCTTCCGCTATTTTCCTGAATTCTCTCGCCTTATCTAGAGCTATTTCGAGCGTACGTCTTGAGGGGATTTTCGAGAAACCGCCAACTACTGGTGTTATTGGATGTATAGCTCGACCTCCAATAGCTTCTGTGATATCGTTTGCTAGTTTTTTAAGCCTAAAAGCTCTGCTGATTAGCTCCCCGTGTTTAGGAAGCATTCCTAAAATGTTTTTATGTCCAGTGAAGTCTGGGAGAACGAATATGAAAAGGTGGAGTACATGGCTCTGTAAGTGACCTCCAATAGCTATTATTTTACGTAGCTTCTCTAATTCTTCGGGTAGGGTTATTCCAAAGGCATCTTCCAGAGCCTGTATAGACGTTATTCTATGAATAGCTTGGCAAACTCCACACATTCTCGAAACTATGTCGGGTACTTCTCGATAGCTTTTCCCTATGAGCAAACGTTCTAATAACCTAACGCCTTCAAGAGCCTCTGCTCTAGCTTTAACATTTGCTTCCTTATCAACTATCACGGTGAAGTTTAGATGTCCTTCTATTCTAGTGATATGCTCTACAGTTAACGTCTTCATAAAGTCTCACTTCCAACGTACTTTTTTAAAAGAGGAAGATATTCAGGAATTTCTATTCCTTTCTCTTTAAAAATCGTGATTAAAGCTTCTATATTGGCATCTTCAGACAATCCACGGCATCCTATACACTCCCGCTTGAAAGTCGGACATATAGCTCTACAACCTCCTCTAGTTATAGGTCCCATACATGCCACGCCGTGATTTAAAAGGCAATCGTTTTCTCTTAAAATACACTCAGCACATACATTGTATGATTTAGGCCTATGAGGCCTTCCTAACAGTAAATCTTTAAAGAGCTCAAGTATTTCTTCTCTACTTACAGGACATCCGTAAACGTGGTATTCGACTTCGACATATTTATCGAGAGGTTCTGATTTGAATTTCCCAACTCTAGGCAAGTTTGCATCGATCTCCCTGTCAAAGTCTTTAACAAGAAACCTTCCTCCATGACAAGCACAGTCGCCAAAGGCTATAAGGATCTTGCTTTTCTTCCTTATTTCGATAAGTCTTTCCTCCTCTTCTTTAGACGTAACGGCGCCTTCCACTATAGCTACGTCAAGAGTACCGCAATCTTCAACTCCTAATAATCTACATTCAGCTAACTCAACGCTTCCAAGAATATCGAATATACGGTCTTCTATGCTAAAGAGCTGGACTAAACAACCTTCGCATGAAGATAGACTGAAAATTCCCACTCTAGGTTTTCTATATGCCATACTTTCACCTCAGATAGCTGATTCAAGAAAATCTTTTATTTGATTATAACTGAACACAGGACCGTCTTTGCACACAAATTTACCGCTGATCATGCAATGACCACAGAAGCCCATTCCACATTTCATTAACCTCTCTAAAGAGAGGAGTATTCTATCTTCTGGAAAGCCTAGTTCAAGAAGTTTTTTAGTTACGAAGTACATCATTATAGGCGGTCCGCATTGTATCGAGTAAGTCTCTTTAGGATTTACTTTGATTTCATCGAAAAGTACTGTTACTACTCCAGTTCTGCCTTTCCACGAATTATCTCCTATATCTACTGTTAAATGCACGTCTATCTTTTCCCTCCACATTTCCAATTCTTTTTTAAAGACTATATCTTTAGGAGTTTTAGCTCCATACAACAAGATAACTTCTTCGTAATCCTTCCGGTTAGCTACCACGTACTCTATGACGGGTTTTAAAGGAGCTATTCCTATACCTCCGCCTATCATCAATATGCTATATTTCTTCATCTTCTCTATCGGCCATCCATTTCCAAAAGGACCTCTAACTCCCACAGTATTACCCCTTTCTAGTTCGAAAAGGGCGGAAGTCAGCATTCCAGTTTTTCTCACGGTTACCTCGAAGAAGTCTCTCTGGAGAGGAGAGGAAGATACTGAAAATGGAGCCTCGCCGTACCCGAAGACTGAAAGTTCTATAAATTGACCGGGCGTGAATGTGAATATTCCGCCGTGACGCAACTTTAGCTTGAATGTCTTGACTCCAGGGGCCTCTACTCTCGTTTCTTCGATCACCGCTAATTCAGGAACATACGGGTTTTTCAAAGTTCAACAACCCTCCTTACTATTTCTCTGATATCTATCCGAGCTGGACATAGTTCTATACACCTGCCGCATCCGGTGCACGAGATAGAGCCTATTTCGTCGAAGGAATAGCAGTATTTATGATAAACTCTCTGCTTTATCCTTGACGGTCTCTCTTTTCTAAACACTAAGCCTCCAGCTACTCTGGTAAAGCTTAAGAAATGGCATGAATCCCAGACTCTAACTCTCTTCCCGCTCTTCAAATCGAAATTCGGGTCGTCAAAAATATCGAAGCATCTACACGTCGGACATACAAAATTGCATTTTCCACAAGCTAGACAAAGCTCTCCGTACTCTTTCCATATATCCGCGTTGAAGTTTTTAATCAAAGCCTCATATATCGTGTTGATCTCGGGAAACGATTGTTCTTTAATTTTCGACTCTACGCTGCGGATAATCTTATCTCTTTTTTCTAAATCGCTTTTAGACGCTCCCCTGAATAAATCTATGTTATACTTCACCAGTTTTTCTCCCCGCTCGCTTCCTATATCTACGAGATAGTGATCTCCCAAGTTAGTGAGGAAGAGGTCGAATCCGCCTGAAGGATAGGGACCGCTTCCCGTATAGGCGCAGAAACAGTATTCTTTAGGTTCGTTACATGCTAAACCTATGATTATCGTTCTTTCTCGACGTAGCTTATAGTATGGATCATGAAATTCTCCCACCAGAACTTTATCCAGCATCTTTAAGCCTTCGATGTCACAAGATCTAGCTCCTAGAAAAACTCGTCTTAAACCTTCCAGTTCTTCACATTTGTCGTATATGGCTACATCCCTTTCTTTTAGTTCATAAGTGAACAATATTTCTCTTTCTGGAAAGAAAAAGCGCTTGGGAGGTAACATGGTATGCCCTTCATACTCTATAACCGCCTTATAAGGATCTGATATTAAGTCGAAAAATACTTTTTCTCCATTTTTTACTGGAGCTATTACTTGGAAATTCTCCAACAGTCTTCCGATGAACTCGATGAGCGAATCTCTGGATAGCGTTAACGCTTTACTCATAAACTCACCTCTAGACTACTTCACATCTTCATATATTAAAATTTTGAAAGGTCGCAAGTTAAACAGTTTAACATAGTTTAAATATTTAGTTGCGCTATGAACTTTTAAAATTAAACTTAAATTTTAGCGTTCTATCCAGAACTCGAGAATATGAGGAAGAGTCTATACGTGACGGTAACAGCTATCTGTGCAGCTCTGTATGCAGTAGGCTCTTACGCTACGAGCTGCATCGAATCTCCATGGGGTATAGGACAGTTCAGACCAGCTATAGTTATACCTGCATTCTTCGCCATAGTATTCGGACCATGGGTAGGTGGGATAGGAGCAGCGCTTGGAACTTTCATACAGAGTATTTTTAGATACGGCCATCCATGGCTTACCCTAGTCTCAGGGCCTCCGGCTAATTTTATAGCCTTCTTCCTGTTGGGCTATATGCTTTATAAGAAATTTACGTGGACCCGCTTTATAGTATCAAGCATAGCCGTGCTTATAGCAGCGAACTTCGCTTGTGCAGTTGGAGTACTAGCTTATTTCTTATTCACTGGTGTTTTCCCGCCTAATTTGCCATTCATGTTTTATCTAGGCTTTACAGTAGGATTGACATTGTGGTGGTATATAACGATGCTACCATTTACGCTCCTGCTAACGCCAGTATTGATTAAAGCCGCTTCACTCATAATCCCGCATTTCATCCCAACACATATAGTAGAGGCTAGCTTAAAGAGTGAAGTACCGTCAAAAATGTTTAGCGGCGTACTAGTGCTTTCCGGTATAGGAATGGTGCTGGTAGGCTTAGCGACTTTTCTGCCCGGTTCGGAAACACTCGTCGTCGCTTATAAGCCAGCTATGAGAGAAATCGTGCTTAGCGGAATAAGGCTTATGTTCTTGCTTACTGGCGGTGGATGCACAGTTACTGGTGCTATCTTCTATATTCTAAAACTATTTTCTAGATAACATTCTAATTTATTAGCTTGTTTAAATTCTTTAGACAGGTATTGTCAGTTAAAACGACGGGTGATCCTCTTGAAGATGATCTTCCTCGGAGTCGCGGGTAGCGTACCTGCAAGAAATCATAATACTGTAAGTATGCTCGTTGAAAATTATCTTTTAGATTGTGGAGAAGGAGCTGTAAGAGCTTTACAGGAAGTAGAATTAATAGATCGTGTAGACAAAGTGCTTATAACGCATTTCCATGCAGACCATTTCTCTGGATTGGCATCTCTGATATGGTACTTCATGTTGACCGGTAGGGAGAGGGAATTGTTGATAATAGGACCCGAGGGGATAGAAGATACCACAATGACTATTCTGAAAGCGCTTAATACTCCCTTGAGTAGAGTTAGAGGATGGCTTGAATTCCAAGAATTAGAGGCAGGTGAAAAGCTTGGAGAAATTCGCACGGCCGAGGCTCGTCATCCGATACCTTCTCTAGCCTATAGATTGAATTTAGAGAAACCCTTGTGTTATACGGGTGATACTTCCCCCTCCGAGGAGATCATCGAACTTGCTAAAAACTGCGTTTTATTGATTCATGATTCTACCTATCCTCCTGGTAGGGAAAGAGATGCTATAAATGACGGTCATTCCACGGCTAAAGATGCTGGACAGATTGCGAGAAAAGCGGCGACGAAGATGCTCGCTTTAGTCCATCTCCCCTACTATCGATTCCCCGACGAAAAATTTACTAAAGAATACGTGCAAGCCGCCGCTCGATGCTTCGAAGGAGAAGTATTCATTCCTAGAGAGCTAGAAGTCTACACGCTGTAAGTAAAAAAGAATTAAAAAGTGGTTGGTAAAGCTTTCTAACTATTTTTAAAAGCCTTAGTTCCTCAAGCTTCTTCAGAGGGACTGGTAGTGTTACCTGGACTAACCCTGGGCAGTCTCCCAATCTCGACGGCTCCTGCTGTTGTAACTCTATTCCTAACCTCGTCGAAGAATATATCGAAAATTATATAACCGCCATTTCTCATAGGTCCTAGCATTTCGATGCTAGGACCTATTATACCGTTGGTAAACTTATCATTGAAGAGAACTTCTGAACCATATTGAACTCCTAATGTAAACACGGCCTTATCGTTGTTTGGCATTCCCTTCTGATTCAGCAGATTTCAATAGTTTAATTCCTTCCTTAGAAAGTAGAACTACCCAATCCATACAGGTGAAGATAGCTTTCACCAATTCTTTCTCTCTTTTGCTGATGCCACTTCCGTGATCATCGATAAGTCTCGTTCCATAGTAGGCGTTGGCTATTACCGTCTCGCTACATTTAAAACATTCAAGAATATCTTCTAAAGGCCCGGCATGGAGATATATTGTAAGGTCGTTTACTACTAGTATCCGTGTAGAATTTTTTATAAACTGTGCTATGATAGGTTTTAAAGCCATATAATTTAGGTAGGCATATTTTATAACCTCTTCTCTATTTTTGCCGAGAGTCCGCGGTGGATAAATATTTGGAGGAGTTAGGTATCTAACCGGTAGTGGCTTGGTTAGGAAATCTTTTATTCGTCCTCCTATGCCATGCATTCTCTCCGGAGCCATATCTATTATCGTGATATCTTTAGAGTAGCCGTGACTACAGAGAAATTTGACTATTTCAATTGTAAGGCGTGTTTTACCCGAACCTGTCTCACCGAGTATTAAGATCCGTTTATTCAGAATTTTCTTCAACTTCAAAAAATTCGAGAATTCCAATTTTCTTCAACACCTCTATTAATATAAAACCTAGAACAGACCCTGAGAATGAACTTGCTCCAAAAACTATCCACACGGGTATAAGTGCTCCTATCATTTGGCTATGTCCTATCATGGGCGCTACTATATACACTGAAAGAGTGCCTCCTATGAATACTGTGCCTAGAGGCTCTGTGAAAGCCGCTATCTCGGGTTTAGCTTTTAACTTCTTTAATATCTGGTAGAAGACTCCCACAATAAACGCTCCCGGGATACCACCAGGTATAGCATATATAGTGCCTATGCCTAAATTAATCCTTATCATACCTATGAGAAACGCTACTAGCATAGCCCACCATGGGCCGAGAAGTATACCCGCTAAGACATTAATCATGTGCTGTCCAGGATAGGCTTTAGCTGTTAAAAAGGGAAACCATAAAAAAGGTGCTATGGCAACTCCCATAGCCGTTAATATCGCTGCTAGAGTGAGTTTAGATAGTTGCCTCCTCATTTGCAAGTTCCTCTGCTAATTCTACTACAAGCTTCGCCAGCAATCTAGCATCTTTTCCAAGAATTACTATCATTGGCTCTTTGCCCCAATCCCCTCTATGATATATAACATCGGGGATATTACCTAGGTTTTCTATCGCCTGTTGAACACCCCACGGTATAGTCGCGCCTTCCTTCTCTTTAACCTCTGGAGGTTCTAGCCGTCGGTCGTAATAGGATACTTTAAATCCTTTCGCTTTCAAACGTTTTAAAGCCTTCTCGTCAAACTTTATATTGATCGCCGCACGCTTAGAATGATCGTGGTTGAGTATTGAAAGAATGTAACGGGCTAGATGGCTAGATCCTCCATACTCAGGTGGATGAGCAGCTAAAGCTCTCTTACCAGCTCTTCTTATTCTGCCAGGTATGCCAACTATATCTTCGACGCTATCGGCGTAGGGTACAGCAGCGGCTATATTCATGCCTACCTCAGGTATAAGCTTGAAAACATATCTTGATTCCTCTATTATCTTAACAGCGTCCTGTACTTCTCTCCAAACATTATATTTCTCGGATTCCTTGTATAGAATCGCTAGAGGATTTATAGGACCATGGCCTCTGCCTACAGGAATTCCATATTTTATAGCAAGAGTTATGAACTTCTTGGCGTTTTCCACAGCTGTGACTACATCAGATCCTTTAGCTAGCTCCGCGGCTATAGCTGCTGAAAAGCCACAACCCGTACCGTGAGTAGTTTTAGTAGAGATGCGAAGCGCCTTAAAGAAATAGTAGTTATCGTCGTAGAAGAGTATATCTATCGAATATTCTCCTTCGATATGCCCGCCTTTTACGACAACCGCTCTCGGCCCTAGTTCGGCTATCTTTTTCGCTGCCTTTTTTTGACTCTCTAAATCCTTTATACGCATCCCTGCTAGGGCTTCGGCTTCGTGAACGTTAGGTGTTACAACCTCTGCTAAAGGTATTAAAACTTCGATAAGGGTTTTAACGGCTTCAGGCTTTAATAAAGGAGCTCCGCTCTTCGCTATCATTACCGGGTCTACAACGAGTGGGAACTTATGCTCTTTTACCTTTTTCGCGACTACTTCTATAATCTCACTTGTGTGAAGCATCCCTGTCTTAGCTGCATCGACTCCTATATCCTCCGCGACAGCGTCGATCTGCTTCTCTATAATCTCCAGCGCCACGTCTTGAACTCCTATAACAGCTGTCGTATTTTGAGCTGTAATAGATGTGAGTACGACCGTACCATGAACTCCTAACGCTGCAAAAGTCTTTAAATCGGCTTCTATTCCGGCACCTCCTCCTGAATCGCTTCCGGCTATGGTCATCGCGACCGGAATTTTCTCCTTAACATTAATCCACATATCTCCTACCTCGGTTAGTGATTTTATCAAAAGACCCTCAACATGTACCTCACATGTTAAAATATATCTTTTCCTGTCTTAGTTTTAATAATGGTATAGTAGCTTAATCTGCGACGCACATGACAACATTATTAATAATAAGGTGGAAGAATTGCAAAAAGCCCTTCAGGTTGATGTTGAAGAAGCCGGATATGAGTTCGGGAAGCTGATATTGAGAAATGTTCATTTGACCTTAGAGAAAGGAGAATTGTTGCTATTGCTGGGACCTACGGGATCGGGTAAATCCACCTTCATCCTCATGATAACTGGCGTTTTAAATAATCTACTCTATGGTTATGTAAAAGGCACTGTTAGATTGTTCGATATTAACCCGCTAGAGCCAGAAGGGTTTAGACAAGTTCCTAGATACATAGGCGTAGTACTACAGTCTCATGAACTGCAAATAGCTATGCAAACGCCTCTCGATGAAGTCCTTTTTACTCTAGAAAATCTCGGTGTTGAAAATGCCTTTGAGAAGGCTAAACGAGTCTTAGATAAATATGGATTATTAGACAAGGCCGAAGTAGATGTGGAGACTTTATCTGGAGGCGAGAAGAAAAGACTTTGCTTAGCTTCTTCCATCGTTCATGAGCCAGAACTCTTTATACTAGACGAGCCAACTGCTAACTTAGACCCTTGGGGAGAGAGAGAAATTTTAAATTATGTGCTAGAGTTAAGGCGAAGAGGTAAAACTGTTATTATAACAGAGCATAAACCCAGGTATTTTTTGAAAATAGCTGATAAAATAGCGGTAATAGAGAATCATACTTTAAGACTTGGATTAAAGAACAGTAAAGACTTTATATATTCTGCCACGGTAAGCTTAAAAAAGAGAAGAGAAAAGGAGAGAAGAGAGATAGTTCGTTTAGAAAAGGTGAAGTTTAGGTATTGTAGTGAATGCTCCTTAGTTTTGAGAGACACGTCTTTGCAAGTGTTCAATGGAGAGAACGTGGCTATAATAGGGCCAAATGGATCGGGGAAAACTACTCTTGGGAAGATAATTTCCGGCTTATTAAAGCCTATTGACGGAGAAGTAAGAATTGCTGGAGCTGTTCCATGGCAACTTAAACCTAGAGAGCTTTTGAAAAAAGTAATTTATATTCCTCAAGAACCTAATTATTTCTTCGTTAGGAATACAGTGGAAGAGGAATTGAAGCTTGCAGCTGAGTACGGAAGTTTAAAATTGGAAGATGTGGTTAAGAATCTAGAATCTTGGATTTTAGATAAAATGAATGAATCTCCTTATAGGCTTAGTTATGGTCAGAAGAAATGGCTCACGTATATCATAGCTAGGATTTATGGATCTAAGGTGGTTGTATTTGATGAACCTACAGCAGGCTTAGACTTTCAATTAGTAAAAAAATTCTTCACTTGGCTAAAAGAGGAAGGTAGAACTGGCGTAACATCGATATTATTAACACACGATGTTAGAGTTTTGGAAAATGCAGCTGACAGAGTTTTTATAATAGAAAATGGAGAAGTGAAGGAAGTTAGCGTTAGAGAAGGTATTGAGATTCTTAGAAAACCAGTGGAGGAATGGTTTTATGAAAATCAAAGCTAATCCATCAATCCTATTCCTATATGGACTCACTCTTACGATTCTAGCTTTTACACTTAGAAAATTAAATCCGCTGGCTTTCTCGTCTCTTCTAAACTTATCTATAGGCTTAGTCTTAGGCTTTAGAAAATACAGATTTTTAATAGCGGCATTTCTTTTGAGCTTAGTAGGTGTAGCCGTGAATGCTCTAATATTTGCGGGAGGCGAGCCTGTATATCATATAGGATGTCTAGTCATAAGGTCTGGTGCAATTACAGGCTTTATTGAAGTCTCTCTTAGGCTCGCTCTAATGTTTAGCGCCACTCTAATATTCTCATCTCTAACTAACCCTAGAGATTTGCTTAGATCGTTAGAGTCTGAATTAGGATTACCTAAGCAAGTATCCTTTACCGTATCTCTCTCCCTTAGACTTCTAAAGATATTTGAAACCGATATTCGAGAGATACAAGCTGTTAGAAAAAGCCGTGGCTTAAGGACCACTCCTATAACTCCTTCTGATTGGGATTCCTTCTTATCGCCACTTCTAAGCCTAGGCCTCGAGAGAGGAAGATGGATCGGCATAGCGACCGAACTTAGAGGCTTTTCTCTCAGGAAGGTTAAAAAAACATGTTTAAAACTCGGTTTTGTAGATTTCCTTCTTTTAACATTAATGCTTATCCAAGTCTTAGCTTCTCTACTCTTTTAGATATTTTTCTAAACGATTTACAGAGACAGAGTTTTTAAGAAAGCAACAGTTTAATCCTTCGATATGAAGTTCAACTACACCACGGTAGATCTAGCTATTCTAGCCGTAGTAGCTGCTCTTTTCGGCGCCGTCTTCGCCTTTGCATGGACTCCCTACTATGCTATAAAAGCTATAGGCGGTAAGCCAGCGGCGGTATTGTTGACTTATGGTATATGGTATATGGCGGCTCCGCTTACCGCTACATTATTAAAAAAACCTGGCTCTGCCGTCTTAGGAGAAACTTTAGCAGGGCTAGTCGAGTCTCTAATACCTCAGATAGGAGGATCCTCCTCGCTTATATACGCGTTCTTCCAAGGCCTATTCTCCGAGGCAGTGTATGCTCTAGGAAAATACAGGAGCTTTGGAAGTTTACAAGCCGTATTGGCGGGAGCTGTACCAGCAATACCCTCAATATTACTGGATATATTTATTTGGAAGTCGATTTATCCACTCGAAGTTTTTACAATACTTACGGTGTTAGCCATGGCCAGCGGAGCTATCTACGGTTTTATAGCCTATAAAATCGCTGAAAGAACAAGATAGGATAAATAAAATAAATCCTTCTTTACCATTATGGTAGATGTCGTAGTTTTCGGATCTTTAGCAGTAGACCATATATTCATACTTGACGAACTTCCTGAGTGGGATGAAATTAAAGTAGTTAAACAATATCACGTAGAAGCCGGAGGCTCAGCTGCTAATGTCGCGTATGCTTTGGCTAGGTTAGGAGTTAAAGTATCCTTCATAGGCAAAGCCGGAGGAGATGATTGGGCTAAATATTCTCTAGAAAGTTTGAAGAAAGCCGGCGTAGACGTATCATATGTAGTTATAGACAATAGGTTAAAGACTGTAGAGACGTACATATTAGTGTTTGAAGATAAAAAGATGACACTTATACCTTTAGTCGACGGCTTGGCACTTTCACTGAAATCTCCAAGTGAAATTAATTTTTCTCTTGTAGACGAATGTGATATTGTTTATATCGGCGAAGTTTTTGTAGAGGTTTCCGAGAGTATAGCTAAGTATTCAAAGTCAAAAGGGAAATATGTGATATATAGAATCACAACTCCCTACGCTAGGTTGGGTATTGAAAAGTTGAAAAATATAATATCACATACTGATCTTCTCTTGTTAAACTCGAAGAGCTGGAGTTTATTGAAAGCTTCTGGAGCTGATATAGACAAAATATTGGACATGAATACTAGTTACGTTATTGTGACTAGAGGAGAACTTGGCGTAGAAATCAACGGCAAACTGTTCAATCCTCTACCTTCAAAAATTAAAGCCTTAGATACCACAGGGTGTGGAGACGCATTCGCTGCCGGGCTAATTAAGAAATTGTTAGAAAATAAAGAAGTAGAGGATGCTGCCTATTTTGGCATGATGCTGGCCTCCTATGTAGCTTCAGAGCCTGGCGCTAGGAGGGGGGTTGATAAGTTTGTCAGACATGTTTGAAATCGCTTACCTTAAGTACTTGGTCGAAATATCTGGGTCCATAGGTTAGAGTTATTTGATATTCCTCCTTCCCATCTATAGTGGTTATTTTCTCGAGCCATCCGCGTACGTAGCCGATTTCCCCTTTTTCTAGCTGTAGCCTAAATTCTTCGACGTAGGAGACTATTCTATCCACATCTATTGAAGATGGTATGCTATTGGATTCGAGAACTTCTACTCTATACACCGAAGGCATAAAGTACGATTGTGAGGAGTCTATTACTTCGACTACTGCTTCGATGAAGCCTATTTTTTCAATTCTAGCAATGTTAAGATACTCGTTTACTATTTCCTCCCATCGCTTTACAGGCTCAAACTCTATCTTGAAAATTCTCCAAGCTTTATTGTAGACTGAGTATATCATCTTCCTTTTCTGGTGCCACATATACTCTTTGAGCGATAAGTGATGAAATCTCTTATATCGGGAATCCGGAGGTTTAGGGCCTTCATATTCATTTCTAAAGCCGGAACTAGAGTCTCTATATAGTTCTTCAAGAACTTCTCTTAACTCTTCTACTTGTTTAATCCCATAGATTATAAAGTCTAAATCGCTGTAATTTACGTTATAAAAGTCGTGAAGAAGAGAGCCGAAAACTCCGAAATCCGTTAATTTTAGAGTAGATATTTCTAAAACTTCCTCGATAACTGTCTTCAGCACGTCTATTAGTTTATCGCTTTTATTTTTCCTAAATATTTGTTGTAGTTTTTCGTCAGGTTTTCTAAGCTCGACAATTTGTTCATCTCTTATCCCGACCATGCGTTCTTGGAAAATCTCACTATATACTGTATAGTAGGGGAATCTTTTCTTAACAAATTTAAGACCTTCATCGAAGTAGAACTTATAGTATTTCATTCTTCCTCCATCTCTTAAAGCCCTTCTATCACTGCTTTTATAAAGCATCTCGGGCGCGTATTCTAAATCACAGAAATAAACCCCACGAGGATGATCGTAACCCAAAATCCTAAAGATTAAACCCTCTCTGCTGACCGGAGCGTCTCTATCTCTAGCTTTTACCACTGGAAACCACCGGTATTAAGTAGTTATCCGGCACTTCCGCCGTTCCGATAACTACTCTATAATATGTTCTACCTTTTTTAGATTCTACTCTCTCCAATTTACCTTTAAATTTTACATCTTCGCCTTCGAAAGCTATTCCGGAGAAAACTCCTTCAAAAGACGCTATCTCCTCAATATCGACATCTATGCCTCTCACGTTTTCCACTTTATAGATTGCCGGAAGGAAAAGAGATTCATTTGCATCGCTTATAGTACAGGTACCTTCTACCCTCCCTATAGGGAAGTAGTATTTTTCTCCATATTTCTCTATTATTTCTTCGTCTTTTCTGACCGGATGTATGGAAAAGTACCTCTTTTTGAAAAAACCGTAATTCCATCTCCTGATAGCTAAAATCTTAGCATCTTTGAGAGGTATTTTAAAACGGGTAGATACGGCTTCCGCCCATTCTTCGAGCTTATCCTTACCGAGTTTTCTAACAAGAGAATTTCTGTCTAAACTCTCCAAAGCCTCTCTGAGCTTTAAAGATTCCTTCATTCCGTAAACTGTGAGGTCTATATCGGAAAAACTTGGGTTATGGATTTTTAACAGTATAGATCCTGTAACTCCGAAATTCCATGGTTTTAATCCGCTTATCTCAGATAGAAAATATACGATCTCCCGAACTTCCTGCTCTAAAATGTCTCTGCCTTCTTTTATGATCTCCTCGAGTCTTTCCTTTGCACTATAGTATTCTTTGACCATTTTTCGTGGTACCATAGACATCTTTATGTGTCTCACTGGACAATAGCAGACATATTGAGGATAGTTTCTCTCCAAGAAATCGATAGTCTCATATACCTTAATTGCATGATAGTATTCCAATACTCGCCTATATTTCGTATCTGCTCCCCATTTGCCGACACTCGAAGGCACATATTTCAGGTAAGCTGTATACTTATCGGGTGGATGAAGGTAGCCTACTATGCAGAAGAAAAAGCCTTCTTTAGTTTCTACGAAATCCCTGTCTTTAGGCTTCAACCCAGTACACCATTCAATCCGGAATCGTCGAGAGTTTAAGGACTAGCTTAAACATAAACTTTAGCACAGGTAGTTACATAAAGAGGCCTACGGTCGTAAAGGCTATTTCTCTTACGTAAAACTCTATGAAAAGTTTGTGGAAGACTTCTTCGCTAACTTCGTTATGGAAAATGCGATCTTCCAGCAGTGATAGAAAAATTATTGAAAACTACTTTAATATAATACTGATATGTTCTTCGCTTAAACCAGTGCCAACTACTATTCTGAAATAATTCTTATCGTCGACTGCTTCTTCAAGCATTCCTCTAACTATCAAAAGATCTCCCTTCTTAGCGATGTTTCTGTATAAACCTATCATAGAGGCTAATTCTCTGGCTTTATAGGCTCTCGAATCCCCCATCAGTACCTCCAACACCTTTATTCGGTAAATTGCAGGTCTAAACATAGCCTCCGAGTTGTCTAATACTTTACATATGGCTAACACTGACGCTACTGCTCTAAATTCATGACAGTGTCTTATCTCGGAGGGTAGTCTTATAGCATTAACTACAAATCTCCTCCCGCTAAACCATCCAGTATTGCACCGCAGATATTCAACTATATTTTTTCTCGATACTTTTAGTAAATCTTCTTTTTCCATATTCTTTATCGTCACGAGAACTTTTAAGTAGTTCTGTGCTCCGTAAATAGCAATGTCTATATCGCTTTTCTCGGTATGCATACCCAGGCTTATAGAACCATGTACTCCAAAAAAATCTAGAGAAACTCCAGAGTGTTTGGATAATAGTTTAATTAAATTTACTGCTTTTTCCTCCAATTCATCTCTCGATGATTTCTTCAGTAAATTGGATAAAGCAGTTTTTGGCGTATATATTTCCTCTATTTTACGCTCGGGAATCGCAAATATGTATTTTTTCAAATTATCCGAGTATAGAAGATATTCGGAAAACTTCTCGTTAAAAACTCTGATAAGTTCTCTATAAACCTTAGGAGTGAAAAGCTGTTTTGGCCTTACTAGAACTTCATTCTTGAAAATCCATTTATGATCTATCCATTCCAATTTGAAATCTTCTGCATATTCCTGAGGAATATACTTTAAAAAAGCTGTAACTCTATTTTTAGGATGGCAGTAACCGAAAACATAGAATATGAAACCATCTTTCGTATAGATTATATCGCCATCCCTATATAGTTTAGTTTTCATAAGAATCCTCTAGAACTACTGATACTTAAAACATGGAGATTATAAAGAAAAAGAATTTAGGTTTAATCGACGAAAACTATCTCGATACTTCCACTTTAAACTCACAGTGATCATCGCCTTTAGCGACACACTTGACCTCTTCGACCAATACCTTGTTTTTCCACAATCTAGATAGTATACCTGTTAATATACCTCTAAAAAGATGACTGTTAGGTTCTTTCGCTTTAACTCCCATACACTCGCATAATTCATCTGCTCTAATGATACACTCTACTTCATCTATATACTTCAATATTTCAAATCTGCCATGTCCTAAGCTTTCATGATAGAGCATCATGTATTCTAACGCTCTTTCACTGGATTTGAAAAATTTTGCTATTCTATCAGCTAGATTGTAGCCCGCCCTATACCCCATGTTGAATAGTATAGCTTTACCTCCACTCCCCAAGTTTCTTAGCATACCAAATAGGTCTTGAATCTCTCCGAGTGTAAATGCTACTAGTCTAGCTTCTCCATGAGTTAAGGGAGATTCCAGTAGTTCTATTTCTCGTACCCCAGGTAGAGACATGATTTTAGATACTATTTCTTCTCTCGAAATTGTTGAATATGTCAAATCGAGAAATATCGTAGCTCTGACGAAAGGCCTGTCTGGATGTGCTTGAATAATACAACTTAAAATTCCGATATTGCATTTGGAAAAAACTTCGACTGGTTTAACTAAGAAATTGGGCTTGGCTTTAAGTCTTATACTCACTATTGTTATTCTTCTTCCAGGAAAATACCTCTGTTTAATCCAGAGGTTTCCCTCATCAGTCATAGAGATTCAATCATATAGGAAATTCAGCATATATATTTTTGCTTTTTACGCTTATGTGAATTATATAATATCTTTTAAATATTTTTTAGGCAGAATATTAATTTTTTTACTATTATACTGGAGAAATAAAACTTGTACCCCAAGAAATATTTAAAATATTTAGCGAGAAATAAAAACCCGGGTAGATTGATATGGACGCCTACTCTGTACTGGCAAACTCTAAGCCTAAAGAACTTTCATCTCCACCTCAAAGTCTAGATCACGCCGATCACGTTGTACGAACTGCTTTGCTAGGTTATACCAATCTAGCGGCCGATCATCTCTTGAATCCAGGACTAGTTGGAAAGTTGATTGGTGTCCTGGGGCACATAATTAGACAGTTAAACCTTGAATTTATGAAAAGCAGAATAGAAGTCGGAGACAGCAGTGAAGAGAAAGAGAGAAAGATTTTGATAAGAGGACGCGCCTACGATGTGCTTTTAGAGATAGCGATAAATCTGTTAGGTTGGGAAAAAGACTTAGTAGGGTTTAGTGATGAAGAAGTTGCTAAGTGTCTCTCTATAATAAAGGAAACTTTAAGAGAGTGGGAAAATATCGAACGAGACGAGAACAACGGCGAAGCTCCTATAGCACAAGCAGTCATACAGCTGAAAATTGAAGATATGAAAAAAGTAATGGCTAATAATCCTAAGAGAAAAGGAATGATAGCCATTATGGGAGAAAATATTGAAAAAAGAATCGAAAAAGACGATTTAATGCTGAGCTTTCTAGACGCTGTGGAAGAAGAAATTCATAGCAATATATACTATATAATGTCAAAAGAGAAAATGTGTAGATTTGGTAATGATTACGCTATTGGTTTGAGATGGCTTAGAAGATTAGGCTATGTCCAGGTTTCGACTAATCCTGTCTTAGCTGCTATCGCTTATAAGGATGATCCAAAGCTATGGGAGAAGTTTAAAGATTATCTTAGGAAACATCCAGAGTTATTGGAAAATATTGATAAGCAGAAAGACGAGTTGGCGATGGCAGCTACGATGATGGCTCTTTGGCCTAATATGGAAGTTTTCAGGCCAATAGCTCTTCTATTGAACTATCGAGATGGCATGATAAGCTATCAATTAAATCCAAATGTTGCCAGCAGTGTAGAGGGGAGCTTAAAGGATGCTTTAAAGATATACTCTGCTGCTCAAGAATATTTTAAGAAATACGATGAATACTTGGCGTGGAATTGGCCTATTGAGACCGAGAAGGGCAGACCGAATATAGTTTTTAAGGTAGCTGGTAGTAGCTCTGCAGCTATCGAGATTACGAGAAAGCTTGAGAGCCTAGGCATAGGCACCAATAATACGGTCACTTATACCGTCGCTCAAGAAGCTAGACTTATACTGGCTAAGATGGAAGGCATGGCTAAGGCTTTGAAGAAAGGCATATCCACTACTAGGAACTACGAGACGAACATGGGAGGTAGATTGGAAGGTCATTTAAGAGAAGTTGTAGCAGCTACTCTAATTAGGCAAGCGTTGGAGAAATATGAAGATAAATTAGCTGCACTAACAGAGTTAGCCAAGGAACTTGGAGTACCAGTACAAGATCCAGAAGCTCCGTGGACCGCTGAAACAGGATGGGGTTACCAAGTTACAGCTAAAACTTTAGACGAGAAAATAGAGCTCGTGAGCTTTAGAGCCTATCTAAGACCTTTGGTTAAGGAGCCTTTCATAAGGTTCTTGGCTAAAGCTGGGATTAGTGGTAAAACTGAGGATAAAGTTAGAGAATTTTTAGAAGATTGGGAGAAGACTATAGGCTATGCTGGGACTCTGGTGGCTCAACGCGTTTGGTGGATATTCTTTAGCCCGGAAAATAAGCGTAAATGGCTCGCGTACCTAATAAGGAAATATGGTTTAAAGCCTGAACAAGCTGAGGAAATACTTAATAATATTGATGTACTACCTGCATCGAAGAGAAAACCTCTCGATACTCTGCTAACTCTAGCTTCCAACAATATGACTAATACGGAATTCCCGGATCATCAACTTAAAGTATTAAATGTTTCTAGAAAACCGGACTTTGACTTATCTAAATATAAGAATTCTATAATGTTAAAACATGATCCTCGAATAGTCGAAAAGCTCTTACAGTTGGAGGATTTCAGAAAAGCTTACGAGCTAACGCCAGAGTTAGTAGAGGTATTTAAAGAAGTGGAAATAAACGTAGATGGCTTCGGACTCAACGGGTTAAAGCCGGAGGAGTGGAGTAGTTTCGGCTCAGCTGTTAAAACCATGTCCGGCTTCACAAACGCCTATAATAGATTTAGAGAAGAAGTCGTTAAAGTTGCAAAAGAAGTTGCAAAGGAATTTCCTAGATAAGCCTTAAAAGTTCTATCTGACCTTTTCTTTACATAGTATAACTCTTTTTGTTTATCGTAAACTTATTTTTACTATTTTGAATATATCTGATTCATTTATTGGCGTATTCATCTTTATATACATGTTGAAAAAGTGTAAAAATTGGGGATTGCATGGTTGAAATAGACGTGTCTAATCTCTCTCCATGAGAAGATAATTATCCATAACGCTTGTCATTTACATGGTCTGGTCGCTGGTTTGACGGAAAGCGAAATCTTGATTGAGAGAAATGTTGGCGATTCTCTAGGAATGTTAAATTCTATTATTAATTGATATAATGGTGGTCACTAAATGGGAAAAGCGATAGGCGATGTGCTTGTAGTGGATGGTGGAGTAGCTGGCATTACAGCATCTTTAGAGCTTGCTGAAAAGGGATTTAAAGTTTACTTAGTAGAAAAAAAGCCTTCAATTGGGGGCGTCATGACCCCAACTAGATAAAACTTATCCAACACTTGATTGTTCTATCCATATATTCTTGGACTAAAAATGGTTGAAGTTTCCAGGCATCCTAACATAAAACTTCTTACAAATTCTGAAGTTGTAGATGTAAAACCCATAAAAAATGGGTCCGCATTTGAAGTTAAAATACTTAAAAACCACGATATGTAAATGAAGAAAAATGCCCAGTTAAAGTTCCTAGCGAATTTGAGGTAGGAATAGGTTTAAGAAAAGCGATTTATATCCCCTTTCCTCAAGCTGTACCAAATGTTGCAATCATCGACAAAGAGCATTGCCTTTATCTTAATAAAGGCGTTTATAGAACTTGCGAAAAAACTGCCCCGCAGGTGCGATTGATTTTAATCAGAAGCATCAAGAACTCGTAGTAGAAGTTACTTCAATAATTATTGCAACTGGTTTTTCTCCCTTAGATCCATCTGTTCTACCACAGTATGAGTATGGCAGATTTCAGGACGTTATAACCTCGTTACAATATGAACGCCTTATGAATGCTGCTGGACCTACGGATGGAGAAATGTTAGACCTTCAGATAAAACACGCCCAAAAAGAATTGCATTTATTCAATGCATCGGATCCAGAAAACAGAAAAGTGAAAGACTATTGCTCGCAGATTTGTTGCATGTATGCGACAAAACAGGCCATAGTTACGAAAGAACATGAACCAAGTATAGATGTAATGGCTTTCTATAATGATTTAAATGCATCTGGCAAAGGTCACGAAGACTTGTTAAAAAGAGCTATTGAAGAATATGGAATTAAATACATAAAAGAGTTGCCAAGCGAAGTTTTGTGGAATGAGAAAAGTAGGAGTAAAAGAAGAAAAATATTGAATCAAGAACTAAGAATAGGGGTTAATTTGTATGCTATTGTGGTCTTAATATAGCTGCCGTCATAGACGTTAAAGCGGTCGTGGAAGAAGCAAAGAACCTCAGCAACGTTGTTTATGTTGAAGATTTAATGTTTGCATACTCAAAGGATGGAACAGAGCGAATTAAAGAGGCTATAAAAATATAATCTTAATAGGGTTATAGTGGCTTCATGCACTCCAAGAACTCATGAACCATTATTCCAAACTATATGCGAAGAAGCTGGACTAAATCCATACCTATTCGAAATGGTTAATATTAGAGAACATATTGCTTGGGTTTATAAGAATTATCCTGAAGAGGCGACTGAGAAAGCCAAGGAACTTGTCAGAATGGCTGTGGCAAAAGCAAGACTCTTAAAA
>QMRG01000016.1 GCA_003649235.1 Thermoprotei archaeon
ACTCTCCCCGTCTCAGCATCTATCCATATAACGTCTCCTTCCTCCACGCCTCTTGCTAACAGTTCTTGTGTTATCGTAGCATCGACACTCAGCGTTTTCTTCTCATCAGTCGTCTGTAGAGTTATCGTCGCTCCTACTGGAATTTGCTGATAGGGATTATAAGGATGTTTCCCTAGCTTTATCTCTAAGCGTTCAACCATTCCTTCATAAACTCTTCTAAATTCATGAATTCTAACTCCAATAGCTTTTCTCATGGCCTGCATTAATACCTCGGTTTTCTTTATCTCTGAAGAGTATATCTCCGATCCCGAAAGAGACATAAACGGAGTATCTTCGCCCAACTCTTTAGCTATGGCTATAGCGAGAGCAGTTTTTCCTGTACCAGGAGGCCCTGCTAGAAGTATTGCTCTTCCGGCCATCTTTCCCTGTTTTATCATTTCAACGATGATACCAGCTGCTTCTCGAGCCTCTTCCTGTCCTACTAAGCCGTCAGCTATGGGAAGGGCTTTGCCGTTTTTTAAGCCTAAACCTTTTATATGGCTATGTGCGCCTATCCTCTCAAATTTGGTAATGACCACCATAGAACCACCTTTTCCATATTTTATTGATTGAGCATAAATTTTTCGGCGATAGTGTAGGTGTGGAATAAGCGTTATAATTATAAGTTACTTTGATTATGAAGGCAAGAGATTATGATAATGTTCGTTTATATACTATGTGTAGCTTTGGTAAATTTTGTAATTGGCATGATATTTCTCTCTTCAGTTTCATTGAGTAATCCATTTTCTACATATCTTTGGATTCTACAATTTTCTCTCGTTAATTATGGTATATCTTCGATCCTCTTTTCTCTGATGTCATTTCACATTAAGAAGAACGAGTATAAACACGATATGCCCTTTAAGGAAATGGTTCTGAAAACTATTTCTAACATTCATAATCTAGCTTTAATAAGCTTTGTCGGTTATGTCTTGATATACACTATATTCTTTTCACCTATATATTTCATCTCCATGGCTTCCTTCACAATTTCGGAATATCGAGGATTCGATACTATAAACGAGGGGTTTAAACAACTTTTTAGAAGAAGGAAGTTCTTCGTATATACCGTTCCCTATATCGTAGCTGGATTATTCATAGTAGCGGTTTTTGTCTTCTCTCTAAGATATATCCCAGAGATAGATGCTGTAAATTATCCATTTATCCTGTCTACTGCTATTGCCGCTCAATGGATTTTCCATAGCATTGCGTTAAGAAAAACTGTAGAGGAGTACATTAATTGGGGTTTAAAAATCTGTGTATTCTGTGGCTCTCAGGTTCCAATAGAAGCTCGCTACTGCGGTAGTTGTGGAAATAGATTAAGAAGCTAAGGAAACCATGTAGATTCTTCGTCATCGGAAATTATTAAATCCTCACACAATAAACCCGTGTCAACTAGCTTGAAAACCCATTTATTACGTTTAAAAAACCATACAGCTACTACTGCCTCTCTATTCTTATACTTCTTGAATGGCTCGAGAAAGCGGGCAAGCTTAGCTATCTGTTCTTTCCGAACTTTTATTTTTCTCCTAGATGTTCCTTTCACTTCAAACGCGACTATTCTATCCTCTCTATTATTGACTAAGAAGATATCGGGAAAAGCTGTATCTAATTTGATAGGGGCCCTGCTTCCACTAACCGGTATTCTGAATACATAGTTGCCTTCTTTTTTAGAAAGCAGTTGGACCAATTTTCTTTCAACATAGTATCCACGAGCCTTCGATTTCGACATATCCCTCGGTAAAATTAATTTAACTTGAGGTACATAAATCAAGTGAATGAAGAAAGTTATGCCGTCTGAAAGATGAAGACTCCTGGGGTAACTGACACTTAATCTTCTCTTACAAATTTTCAATAAAACTCGTCATAGAATAAATGGTAACTGTAGAACATAAGCTACAGCAGATGTTGCTAACGGTATTACTAGGTTATCTTCTATTGATAAGAGCTCAGCTAGAGTAGCTACTAGCGATAAAGTAATTGCAGAGAGCAAATTAAGTTTAAAAAATATCAGTATAGAAAAAAATGAAATAAACGCTGCTATAGACCCTTCCATCGTTCCATCAGTTTTAGGTATTGCATGTCTTCCTATTGTAGCACCAAATACAGCTGCGGCAGGATCTACTATCATTAGAGCAAGGATACCGTATATCACGTAGTTTTCGAATAAAATGTTTGAAATTAAAACTCCTATTATTCCATGAGTTACTCCTATATATCCTCCTATTCTTTCGTAACTTCTTTCCATTCTATCTATATAATCATTAAAATGATCTTCAAGTTTTCTAATTTTTTCCTCATATTCCAAAGATTTTGAAACTAAAGATTCATCTGCTGGCAGTATCTTTAGTAAATCTTCTATAAGCTTTCTCCGTTTTTCTTGCAGTATATTCTTAAGCTCTATTCGTATTAGAGGCCTCTTTATCTGGATCGCATTTATAGTTGTTGCTATAGCTGCGAGAATAGAATAATATACAGATGGCGAAAATCCATTTTTAAAAAATACACTAAACGGTAGAGGTAAGTAGGGGAGGAGTAGGCCTAGACAAAATGTGACGTGTAGTAATTTACGATATATTGCTATTTTAGGTTCTGGCGTACTTCTTTTTATCATTCAACGCCCTGTTAACGGTATTTTATATATCTATAACTCCTTCTTCTGATATCATAAATACTGTTTCTTTTTCCGCATGCTTAGGCGAGTCTATAATTCTAGCTATTCTTTTGCCTTCTCTACTCTTTTTAATCCATATTCTATAGGTACATCCATGTGCCACGACATGCCCTCCGACAGGTCTAAGCGGATTTCCGAAAAATACATCCGGACTCGCTAGCACATGATTCGTGACTACGACTGCTACATCGTAGAGACTTGCTAAACGCATCAACTGGCTTAAATGCTTATTCAACTTTTGCTGCCGCATAGCTAGATTTTCTCGACCAGGATACTCAGCTCTAAAGTGAGTTACAAGACTATCGACTACTACTAAACGTATATTTTCCTTTTCCACTATCTTTTTAGCTTTATCAACAAGCAACATTTGATGATCTGAATTATAGACACGAGCATAGATTATGTTTTCCAACACTGTATCAGGGTCCAATCCTCTGTATTTAGCTATCTGGACTATCCGCTCGGGTCTAAACGTACCTTCTGTGTCTAAATATAAAGCCTTGGCATTCAATCCTCCTTTCTCTCTAGGCAGTTGGACCATCACACTTAACTGGTGTGCCAGTTGAGTTTTTCCAGCTCCAAATTCTCCTATAAACTCCGTTATAGCTTTCGTCTCTATACCTCCTTCTAGAAGCTCATCAAGAGCTCTTACACCAGTACTTATGTATGAAATATTTTTTCGTTCTTCATAATATTCTTTAGCCGTTATGAAGTACCGTCCACGACCTAGCAGTTTTTGAGCTTCCATCACTATATTTCTAGCTCTATCCTCAGAGCCTATTATAGCTGCTAGTTCATGAGCCGACGCATAGGCGATATCTTTGATGGAGTAATAACCAGCATTTCTCAATTTTTCCGCTGTTATCCTCCCGACACCACTAATGTCTTCCAGTTCATATTCTACCGTTTCCTCTGTTTTTTCTTCTAATTGTTCAAACATTTCCTCGTATTCGTCTTCTGGTGGAATCTCCTTTACAACTTTTTTGGATCTTTTAGGCATAGTATAACACTGTATTCTATCACATACGGTACATTTTTATGTTTTTCGTACATCGCTTTCAAGCTTATCGAGGCTATAGTAACTGATATTAGCTAGCTTTAATCTCTACGATACGTGTTCCTCACCAGGATAGAGGAGAAAATGCTTAGCGGTAATATGGGAGAAGCTGTACAACTAGCTGCTAGAATAGTTGTAAAGATAGGTGATGTTTTAGGTGCTGAAAGGTTGGTAACAATCGAAGATGCCCATATTTCCGGTATTTCTTTTAAAAATATCGGAGATTCCGGTCTTGAATTTTTAATGATGCTAGTAGAGAAAAATGCAAAGTTCAAAGTTCCAACAACTATTAATCCAGCTGGGTTTGATTTTAAAAAATGGAGTAAAATGAAGATAGATAGCTATTTCTTAGAGAAACAAAAGAGAGTTATAGATTGCTTAGTTAAAATGGGCGCTAAACCGATACTTTCATGTACACCATACGAAGTAAAAAGGATAAAATATGGACAACACATCGCATGGAGTGAAAGCAATGCTGTACTATATGCGAACAGCGTTATAGGAGCACGAACAAATCGGGAAGGAGGGCCTCTAGCTATTTTCGAGGCTATTATTGGTCGCGCTCCTTATACCGGTCTCCATCTAAACGAAAATAGATTACCTAATGTATTAGTGCAAATTTCGGATATCAAAGAGAAAGTGTCTCCTGCACTAGTCGGATATGCTCTAGGTATGATTGTTAAAAAGGGAGTTCCCTACGTTAAAAATTTCTATTTTAAAGATTTAAACGAAGTAAAGCTTTTCTTAGCAGCTGTGGGAGCTTCAAGCTCTATAGGACTAGTGTTACTGGAAGGGATTTCACCGGATCTTTTAAGAAATCGAAGAAGAATACGAAAAATAAAATTGAATAAAGTAGAAATAACTAAGGACGACTTAGAAAATGCTTACTCGAAAATATCTAGAGAATTGACAAATGTCGACGCCTTCCTCCTTGGATGTCCTCATCTCTCTGCAGAAGAATTAGAAAAAATACATGGTTTTCTTCGTAAAAGAAATGTGGAAAAAAGGTTGATCTTATTTACATCTAGACAAGTTATAGAGGAAAATAGCAAGATTGTAGAAGAGTTAGAGAATAAAGGTGTTGAAATCTATGGAGATACTTGTATGGTCGTTTCAGATATTAGAAAGATGGGTATTAAACGGCTTATTTTGGATTCCGCTAAAGCTGCTTACTATTTAACAGCTCAAGGCTACGAAGTATCACTCCTAGATCGTGAGGAAATACTTAGAATAATCTCAGGTGAGTAAAGTGAAGATTAAAGCTCGTACAATCGTAGAAGGGCAAGTAGAAGGTAAAGCCTTAATTTCGAAAGATCCCATATCTTTCTACGGCGGTGTTGATCCTGAGACAGGAATTGTCCGAGAGAAGGGGCATTCTTTAGAAGGAGTATCAATAGCGAATAAAATCTTAATATTTCCATATGGCAAGGGAAGTACTGTAGGCTCGTATGTGATTCTAGCTCTCGCAAAGAATAATGTTGCGCCAAAGGCTATAATTAATTTAGAAAGTGAACCAATAATAATAATAGGATGCATCTTAACAGGTATACCTCTTGTGGATAGGCCGGAAAAGAATATTTTCGATATAGTCAAAGATGATGATAACGTAAAGGTTATCGCGAGAAAGGATAGTGCATATATACTCGTGTCGAGAGATAAATTTCGTGAAAAATTGTAGAGAACTTGTTAAGCTAGAGGAGGAAATTAAAAAATGTACTAAATGTCCCTTGCATGCTAGTCGTAAAAACGCCGTTCCTGGCGAAGGAAATCCTGAAGCCATTATAATGTTTATAGGAGAAGCTCCTGGCAGGAATGAAGATTTGGAAGGACGCCCATTTGTCGGAGCTGCTGGTCGTTTACTTACCAATTTAATAGAAAACATAGGGTTAAGGCGAGAAGACGTCTATATAACCAACGTTGTAAAATGTAGACCTCCAAACAATAGAGATCCTAAACCCGAGGAAATAAAAGCATGCTCACCTTATTTAGATAGACAGATTAATTGTATCGCTCCTCGAATAATAGTGACTTTAGGTAGGCACAGTACAAAATACTTACTTGAGAAAAATGGATACAATTTTAGATCTATATTGAAAATACATGGAAAAATCTACAATATTAAAATAGGATATATCGATATAAAGCTAATTCCCACGCTTCATCCTGCAGCTGCTCTATATAATCCTAGATTTGTGAAAATTCTAGAAGAGGATTTTAATAGGATTAAAAATGAGATTAGAAAAATAGGTAAGGAAGAAGAAAAGATTGGTTTAGAAAAATTCTTTTAAGGTGATTCTATGAACTCATACCGGTATATAGAAAAGAGAATAAACATCATAGTAGAGCTTATAAAGGGATTGGATAGCTTCCGTGCGGGAGCTCCCAGGAAGAGCATATCTAAGCTTGAAGAAATGTATACTTCGCTGAAACTTAGAAATCCTCCATATAAATGGAAGGAACTCGCTCAAGATTTAAAGAGCATTTTAGATATTCCTAAATCTCATCCCGGTTATAAAAAACTTGTAAATATTCACCAAGTAGCCAGCTTTCTATCGTATGCTAGTATAGGGACACTTATCCTTAGTCTCTACTTTGCCTTTAGAGAAGAAATTATATCATTCCTTTACGCATTTGCTGCTACTTTTATCGTGACAAACATCTCGTTTATCTTAAGGATATATGAAGCACATATATTGTCACAAATTTTTAAAGAAAAATCAGATATACTAGAAGAAAAAGGAAGAAAAATAAAAGAGATGATTAATTATCTCTTAGTTTTACTGAGGAGGGAGTTGAGGAAAATTCGTCGTCATCAAAGGGGAATAGAGCTAAATTTATACCAAGTGGATTACGACAATATACAAGTCGTCAAGAAACCATCATTCTTGAGAAATACATATCTGGTTAAAGTTCAATAAATTCATCTTCAAATTTTGAGGTAAGGACTTGTTCTATTTTCTTAACCGTACTTTCCCCTATTCCATTAATTCTCCTACTCCATAGTCGGTAGTTGTTTAATGCATTTAAAGGCGTTCCAAATTTTTTCAGAATACTTATAGCTTTACTTCTACCTATGAGAGGTAATCCTGCAAGGAAGAATATTTGTTGTTCTTGTACTGTAACAAACTTCTTTACCGGACGTACTGTGATTTGGCGTGCTTCTCCTACCTGCTCTTGTCGTGCTATAAAATATAGTAGAGAAGCTGTAGTTCGAGCGTCAAGTGTAGGAATCACAGATATGCCATTCCTAGCTAAAGCAGCTAAGGCTCCCAACACGCTATTAACGTTTATCCTAGAAAATTTTTTAATTATTCCGAGATATCCTTCTAGGACTAGTATTGGCCTTACGTAAACTTCTTTGAGAGCATAAACTTGTTCGAATAGATTACGCCGTGTTAACGTCTCAACGAAATCTACAACTGTTTTTCTTTCAACTGCCACATCTTCCGATAAGACATAGTCTCCAACTTCTAATTTTTTAATCTCAATTTCAGTTTTTAACTCCTTGAGAATTTTTAAGATTTGACGGGCAAAATTTGCTTCTCGTGAGTCTACGATTATTTTAACGTTTCTCATGATCATACCTCATGCATTCCCTACAAATGTATTCAGCTCCAACTTTCACTGAGCAGTCCTCACATATAAGTCTCTCACACTTCTTGCAATATCCAATAGAAAGATAAGTTCCACAGATTTCGCATAATGCCATTTCACAAGCGAGACAAATGTTCTTGCTCTTGTTGAAATCATATGAACATACAACTCTACCACATATTTTGCATACATTAACTACTTTAACGCTATTTCCACAGATTTCGCATTCCATAACTTTAGAAAACTTTAAAAGGAGATTAAAATATTAACTTGTGGCTTTCATCGACACTGAAAGTTCTGGTGATATCGTTGGCACTAAAGATTGATGCTAAAGATGCACGCATCATCTATGTGTTTAAAATTTTGAAAAATAATGGCGTAATATCTGTGCGAGAATCAGCTATTCATAAAATTTTCTACTACTTATCCAAGAATAAACTAAGCGTTAAGTTTGATTTTTGGGAAGATAGAAAATTTTCTTACGAAATAAGAGAAAGATTAGAGAAACTAGTCGAAAAGGGATATCTCAAAAAAATATATTTTGTAGAGCATCTGGGTGGCGTATATACGCCGGTATATTTGTTAACGGAAAAAGGATCGAATTTTTTAGAAAAACGAGGTAGGATAGCCAAAAAAGACATGAAGATTATTGAAAAAATAGTAGGAGATATTATCAAAAAAATCAGGAGTAAAAAAGGAAAGAAGATGCGATAGACTAAAATATCAAGTTAGTCAAGTATCAGCGAGAGGTGTCTTGTTTGAGGAAAGGCTCTTTAATAGCGATAATAGCTACGATTATTGCCATAATACTTTACTGGACTCCTTTACCTAGTATAGGGGGAGTAATTATAGGTGGTTATCCTTGGGTGGCTCCTGAAGCTGCAAAGCCTGTTTTTATAGGAATTGGAGTTATAGCTACTGTTGCCTTGCTAACTTTGAGTGCTTTAACATTCTATTTCTCAAAGAAAATAGAAGAGATAGAGAAATATTCTGAATCTCAAGCTGAAGTTCCAGCACCTCCAGAGATGGAATATCCCGGTGATAGAGGTGTTTCAGGCTTCAATTCGTCTGAAGAAGTTGAAGAAGAGTATGATTTCTAAATCGGTGATTAGGTGTTAGTATGGCTTGAAGCTCTTACGGCAAAACAAGCGCTACTCATGTCTAAGATCGCGAAAGCTTTAATCGAAAGAGAATGTGAAATCCTAGTTACGACGCGGAAGTACGACTATACTACCGGTATATTTGACCTCTATGACCTGCCCGCTATTATGGTTGGCGAATATGGAGGGGAGACTTTAGAGGGTAAGCTTAAAAGTGACCTTGAAAGACAGATTAAATTATTTGAATTAGTAACTAAACGAAAGCCAGATGTTCATGTATCGTTTACTTCTCCTTCGTCCACAAGAGTCGCTTATGGCTTAAAGATACCCATATTGCTATTGACAGATTCTCCACACTCGGTTCCGGTAAATAAGCTCACAATTCCATTGGCGAAAGAAGTTATAGCTCCATTATGTACTTATGATTTATGGCTTAATATGGGATATCGCATAGATAAGTTTAGATTTTTCGATGGAGTTTTCGAGGTTGTTTGGATTTCAAATTTTAAACCTGATGAAAATATTTTGAAAAAACTGGGATTGAAAAAATACGAATATATCATAGTTAGACCTGAAGAAAAAAAGGCATCATATTATAGTAGCTACGCCAAGCAGTACTCTACACCAACTTTTTTAGTAGAGTTGCTCGATTACATAGTCAATAAATTAGAATTTAAAATAATCTTCTTCCCTAGATATCAAGACCAATTTTACTTTATAAAAAATAGATATGGTGAAAAAGTCCTAATACCCAGAAAAAGTATTGATCTTCAATCGGTAGAAGCTTATGCAAGAGCAGTCATAACAGGAGGTTCTACAATAGCAGTAGAAGGAGCTTTACAAGGAACCCCTTCGATAACCTTATTTCCCGCTAGAGTAGAAACTGTTAGCTATCTTAAGGATAAGGGTTTTCCAGTATTTCACGTGGCAGATGCTCATAGAAACATCCAGCAGGTAATAGACATTATAGAGAGTGCTGAATTATATAGACGGGACGTTAGTGCATTACTGAAAGAGTTAGAGAATCCATTGTCGCTAATAGTTAGAGAAGTATTCCGTCTATGTGCTCGTGAACTTAATTAGAGCATACCTTAGTAAAATTGCTAGGATAGAGAATATTACCTGTATACGACTTGTCTTTACTACATTACGTTTATATATTCCCTCTATGAAGTTAAGGTGGTTTAAGAGGTGGGTGGAATGGAATATGTATATGCGAGTCTGCTACTCCACTACGCAGGAAAACCAGTAAATGAAGAAAATGTGAAAAAGGTACTAGAAGCTGCAGGTATCGAAGTTGATGAAGCTAGAGTAAAGGCTCTTGTAGCAGCTTTAAATGAAATCAATATTGATGAAGCTATAAAGAGCGCGGCTATTCCCGCAACAGCGGCTCCTGTCGCTCCAGCGGAAGCTCCAGCAGCGGAAGAAAAGAAAGAGGAGGAAGAAGAGAAGAAAGAAGAAGCTAAGGAGGAGGAAGAGGAAGAAATAGCTGAAGGCCTATCCGCTCTATTCGGATAACTCCGTAATTTTATCTTTTAAAATTTTGTAGATCTCTTTGGGATTAGAAGCATAAAGTCTAATTCTCGAAGTTTGCTGAGCGGGCATACTAGGACTAGAAACGCCTTTGATTTCGAGTTCTACAAATTTCCTCTTAGTATTGACAGATAGCTTAGCATTTTTTAAAGGAAATTTTAAAGGTAGCCTATTATCAATTATTAAGCCTTTTTGTGTAATGGTATATGTCGACGCTACAGTTAACGGAGTTACCTTTTTCATTTTAAAATACACTCGTGTCGTCAAGTAAGATCCTTGGGCTATTATAAAGAACAACGAGTAAAACATTAGCCAAGAGGCAAACGTTGCCAATTGGTCATCTGGTACAAAACTTGTCACAACTGAGCGTACACTTTGAAGCAAAGCGTCTCGTATCCATTTAACCAAGAATATCGCCATTATTATGAGCATAGGGACAAGAGCGATTAGGCTTGCAAGATACTGAGCTTTTTCCTCTTCAAAAACAAGAAGATCCTTCTCTTTAAGTTTTCGAATAGTTCCGCTATCAACTTCTAATATTTTCTCACTTTCCTGTATATAGTTTATATCCTTGATTACTTTTGACGCGCTCCGTCCAGCGGCTATCATCATTATAGCCATCATTAATATAAAGTAGCCTAGGAAGATCATCGAAGCATATTGTTGATAGTATGTCGTTATATAAGAGAAGAATATCATGGCCACTATGCTTAATAGATAAGTGAAAGTCCTACGCATGTACTTCCCTCACCTATTGGTTACTTAGCTTTATTAAATTTTTGACGGTTTAATCCCAGAAGATTCGTGTCCTAATATAAGTTTTTTCAGCTTCGAGTATCAACTCTATTATTTCATCAATGGTATTAGCTCTACTTAATATCTTTATAGCCGTGGTTGGTCCTACTCCTCTACCTGCTAACGCTAATGCTGCCTTTCTACCATATGTTAGGAATAACCTCGCGCTCTTTGCCATTTCTTTCGCTATTTTTCTTTCCTCTTCCGAAAGTGGTAGTCGATGGATCCATTTTCTAAAAATTTTAAGTTTGTTAACACTATCTAATGGCCGCGTTACGGCTATCATTCTCGCGTGACAACGCGGACACTTAAATCCTTCATCTATATCCTTAACTTTTAAAACTGCATTCCAGTCCTTACAGTGAAGACATGTCAATTCTACGCGTGTATTTAAAATTCTGTTTTTAACAGTTTCGAGAATCACTCTCGTTGGTGGAATAGGTAGCGTAGCTCCTTTGAAGTAAAACCTTTCTATTATTGGCAAGGATATTGGAGAAAACTCCTCCATTCCTATGTCTCTATACTCGATTCTTAAATATCCTTTTTTAATCATTTCTAAAACTTTAATGAGCGTTTCTACATCTAGCTTATCGGTAAAAATTTCTCTTAATGTCTCCTCCTCGACTATAGTTCCTTCGAAGACTTTTTGAATATTCCTTGTAAGCTTAACTTTTGCGCTTTTTTCGATAACGCCGATTCTCTTTAAAACATGCATAAGCCTCCATCGGTAAAGCTCGGTTTTCTTAACTGAATTTATTAAATCCTCTCTTATTTCATCCGAATCCTTAAAAAAGACATTCAAAATATCTATACCTCTGATATTTGAGGGAAATGTCAAAATCACTCTATAGGGATCAACGCGGAATATCACCGACTTTCCAGTATTCTTGGACAAGTAATAAGCCATTAAGAGCCCTAAGGTGTAATTAACCCTTGTTCCTAGGCATGCATTTATAACAGCTATCTTTTCTCCTTTTTCTACATAGATCGTCCTATCGTCAGGCACTACACCCACACTTTTCAGCTGCTTGTTGATGTATTCTTTAATTTTCAGGTAGTTTTCTTCATTTAATTTATAGTCTCTGAGCGGGATATTCTTAGCTAAGCGTCTCCTTAAAGATCCTACTTCTCTAGCAACCTTATATTCTACCGGTATCTCTTCTCCTGCCCAGGCCGGAATAGCGCCGATTATATTAGGAGAAGGATGTACGTATACTTTTCCCAGCTCATAGTCTATGCGGTCAATAGCCCAAGCCCTACCAGCTAGTACAAATGTCATTCCTACCTCACAGTTAGCCGCTACGAAATCTCCATCAAGTACGCCTATCGATTTATTCGATGCTATGTCTATTACTTCGAGTTTTTCTACATCAGGTATAGTAGAAGCTGCTTCGAAGTAATAAGAATACGCTCGGCGTCTAGGTATAATAGTTGAATTTTTTATTTTTATAAGAGCAATTTTCTTCAGGAAATCTATTACCTCTATAAATTTTCTATAGGGCAGTTTCTTATAGTAGATGGACCTGGTAATTACCCGATAGATTTCCCCTATTGAAGAATATTTTTCTAGCGCCATGCCGACTATTTGGTGAGCTAAGACATCTAGTGCGTGTAGGTGTATTCTCGGTTTTTCATAGTTTCTATTTAAGACACGGCGCACTAAGACAACGGATTCTATAAGATCGTCTTCGTTATTAACGAGTATTAATCCTTTAGATGGTGCTCCTTCTCTATGTCCAGATCTTCCTACCCGTTGAGCTAGTCTTATAGCTTGTTTAGGAGATCCATGCTGAACTACTAGGTCAACAGTACCTATATCAATTCCCAGCTCTAGCGATGAAGTACATATAACGGTTTTGATTCGGCCATTTTTAAACTCATTTTCAGTTTTTAACCGTTCTTCCCTAGAAAGCGATCCATGATGAACCGCGATATCATTTCTTCCGAGATTTACTAGTTCCGCCGCTAATGCTTCCGCGATATCTCTAGTATTAGCAAAAACAAGTATACTTTGAAAATTATCGATAATTCTGAAAATAGCTTCAGCACATTTTTTAAAAGCCTTTTCTCTATGAAGCCCAATATACTTTATATCGATCTGAATTCTCCTTTCTGGATATACTTCTACAATTTCTACTCTTCTACCTCCTGAAACTATCCTAGCGGTATAGCTTAAATCTCCAACAGTAGCAGATAAAGCTATTCTCTGAATATCATATTTGCTTATTTCGTGTAGTCGTTCGAGAGCTGTAAATAATTGAACTCCTCGTTTACTGTCTATTAACTCGTGCACTTCATCTATTATAACCCATTTTACGTTCTTCAAAGCATTTCTAATTCTTTTACCAACTAGTAAGAATTGAAGAGTTTCAGGAGTAGTTATAAGCATTAAAGGAGGTTGCAGGCTTATCAGATAGCGCTGCCTTTTTGGAGTGTCTCCATGTCTTATAGCGACACTGATTCCGAGTTCAGCGGCTATAGCTGCCATACGCCTATAAATATCTCGATTAAGAGCTCTTAGTGGAGTTATATAAAGCACTTTAATTCCTCTCTTGTTATGTTCGGATAATAATTTGCTGTATATAGGGAAAAGCGCTGCTTCGGTTTTTCCTGTTCCCGTAGGCGCAGAAATTAAAACATGGCTCCCATTCAGCACTAAAGGTATTGCCCTTTCTTGGACTAATGTTAACGTATGGTATCCATATTTTCTTATTGTCTTTTTTAAATCTGAATGAAGCAATTCAATTACTGATTTTCTACTCATTTCTTCTCCTTTTATCTCTTAATGAACTGTATTATCGAACGTATGAAGTCTCTAATTAAGATTATTGCAGTGATAATCGCTTTTATAATCCTAGCTCCAACTATCATAGAGATCGCTAAGCAATATGTAATAAACCAGGTTGGAAATTTAACGTTGATGAATTTAACGGAAAATCTCATCTGTTTTACAGAGTTTAATGTTACATGCACGAATTTAGATGAAAATCTCCTCCTACTTTATTTCAATTCTCTCTATAATTTCTTTATAAATCATTTAATCATAGTTATCTTAGCCGCGTTTCTCGTAGCGTTAATGCATGTGTTAGGCGATCTTTTATAGCGATTTAATATCCGCTATCGTTATAAATTTTAATGTAATTTATACTTAGGAAAACCTAACTCTGATTAGCATGAAAGCGGTATACGAAGAGCTGAAAGAAGAATTCAAAAAAGTCGTCTTAAAGAAAGGCGAACTTTCGAGAAACGATATAATTGAATGGTGTAAAAAACGCGCAGTAGGGATATTGACTCTTACAGCTATAATAGAAGACCTTGAAAAAAATGGAGTAATTAAAGTTGTATACGACGATATGGTACTCATAGACTTGCCTAAATGCGTAAAGGCCTGTATGCAGGAAGTTAAAAAAGATGTTGTAGAAGTACCAGCGCAAAAACATATTAGAAAAACACCTCGTATTTCGAAATCTAGAAAAAAGACTAAAAGAAAAGATAGAGTTTCTTCTCTAATCACACAATTTCTTGAGGAAGAACCAGTTAAAGAAAGTAGTAAAATAGAAGAAGTGGAAATAAAGGAAAAGGTTAATCATGGCATTAGTCGATCCGAGACCGTCATTGAAGAAAACGAAAAATTCTTTAAAGAAATCAAAGATGAAAATTATCGAAAGGCCCTCATGTATTTAGCAAAGTACAGAAGTATTGGAAACATAAGGTTTATAGTTGATCTTCAGAAAAACGGTGTTAAAGACGTACAGAAGATTATCAGGAGAATGATAGAAGAAGGTTACGCTAAGTGGAGTCCTTTAGGCGTAATAAATGCCACCGATAAACTTCCCAGAGTAAAAAGTATTTTCACATTAGCAGATGTCCTTAGCTAGATTGTGCTGGCACGTATATAGGCACTCTTCTATTCTTATCTACGGCTATTATAATGCTTCTTTTTTCAAGTTCTCTCAATACTACTTTTGCTCTGCTAATTTTTAAGCCGAACTTTGATGCAATAACATATGGCGTGATATAAGGCATTTTGCCTACTTCGTTTATTATCTGATCTAACGAAACTTCTGTTAAAAAGCCCTTACTGGTAAGTTTCATTTCATAAGTTTTACGTTCTTTCCCTTTCTTCTTACCTGCTTCTCGCTCTCTTCTCATTCGCTTTTCTAGTTGTGACAAAGTTGGCCGTTTTCTACCTCCCATATTAACCCCCCATGAGTAGAAATATAATCAAATTTAAATTTTGCCGTCGTCATTCTGAACTTTAAGTTATGGTTTAAACATCAAATATACTATAGCTAGTACCTGTATTACTAAAAGTAATATTATGAGGAATGAAGCGAATTTTTTACTCATATTCCCAAACCTCCTCTCTCTTAATCATAATCTCCTCTTCGCCATAATCCTCAATTACCTCTTCTTCCGGAAATGTGGAAATGTAATATTGTGCTACAACCGCAAAAATCAATAATATCAACCCGGCAAGGAGTATCATGTAATCGGGGTTTTGGTTTACAGTTGCTAGAACCCCTGATATCAATAAAACCAACTGTTCTTTAGATGATTCTACTTCTAGATAAGATCCTTCTATTCGATAAGCTATCTTTCCATCAGGTCTAATGATGACTATAGTTGGGAATATCGTGACATTGTATATTTGGTATATTCCAGCATCGTCATGGAGAACAGTCCATGTAATATTATGCTCGCTTACATAAGCATCTACTATGCTAGGAGTATCAGAGGGAGAGATGGTAATAGAGAACAAGACTACGGATTCTCCATATATTTTGTTTATTTTTCTAAGAAACGGTATTACGTACTTACATCCTTCACATTGTGTATAGAAAAAGTCGAGTATTATTATCTTACCTTTGTAGTCTTCTAGATTAACAATGTTTCCTTCATTATCTCTTGCCTTAAAGAATATAGCTTCGTTTTGAGGTTCCGTTATTAAGAATTTATCATTTTCAAAAATGGAAACTAAATCCTTGACATTAATCTGTACCGAAGATTCAAGAGTCCCGTTAACTTCATCTTCTCTTCCTGGAAATTTTACATTTATAGTCGAGTTTTCTCCAGTAAGATATATTCTTTCTATTTTTTCATATTTTCCAGAAGATACGTATATATCGTAGTAGTATCCGACAGGTACATTATTAAAAGTTATACACGACTCCGATATATTTCTCATGTTTTCATAATATCTTCCCTTAATGCTGATAGTAGTATAGTTATTTAGGATGTTATACACGCAAATTGTTAAATTAACGCGTATAAACTTAAGCCTGAATTCTACGATTGTCAATCCTGGTAGTATTATAGTTTTTTCCTCTGGAATAAAATTAGGGGCAGAGGCTATGATGATGTATTTTCCGTCTCTAAGACGTAGCGTAGTTCCCTCTTTAGGTATAGAATAGTTATACAATACTGTTCTATTAGGAAGCAAAACCGCTATAATAGCGTTCTCCAGAGGCTCTCCATACTTATTAAATACTTTGATGGTAATATTGTTCATAGGTTCTTCTCCTATTTTTTCAAGAATAAATTTTAACGTTAAATCTTTATTCAAACTTATAACATGAGTCTGATTGAGATATCCCGGCATGGAAATCGTTAATTCATATGCTCCACTTGGCAATGTAGACATGAAAATGCCTTCTAAATCCGAATATCCTCGGGTTACTTCCCTACCCTCTTTATCGTGAATCGTGACAAAAACTCCGCTCAATTTCCTATTATTAATATCAAAGAATTCTATTTTCAGGTTATACTTTACTATTCGTGGAATAACATATAGAATTTTACGGAAAGCTACATAGACATATTCTTCATTATCGTATATACCAATAAATAAGGGTATAGTCTTCCCTTCCACGCTTAGATTTTTTGACCAGATAACATTCATACTTGGATCATATTTTGTTATTTTCTTTAAGCTCACGCCGAGAACTCCTCCTTCAACTCGCTCTAGCAATTCCTCGGGGTCGCCTTTTATACTTTTTATCTTAGATCCCTTCACGCTATAGATATACCCGATAATGTTGTTATAAGGCTCTGAAAGCCTTATAAAGAACTTGTTTTTATCCAAGAAGAACGCATAGGCAGCGTTGAAATCTAGGGTAAATTCTCTCTCCGATAGTTCACCTTCACCATGTATCTCAATAATGTTTACGACGGTAATATAGCCTTGAGCACGAAGTCGCCTTCTAATAGATAGTATTCTTAAGCTGTCAATAATATCTAGAAAAACCGATAACCCCAGCGTTTTACTGCAAATCTTTCTTAGCGATTTTAAATCATAAATTTCGATTTTTGCTTCTAAAACTTCACATAATTCACAGAATTTATCCAATACTTCGACTATGAGATACCTATCATCATCTGATATTTTCAACTTAAACACTTTCGCCAATCTATCCTTGCTATTCCAGTCTCTATATAGCACCGTTATTCTTCTCTCTAAATCATATACTATTAAGCTTTCAGCGGTAACTCTAACTCCAGATACCGTCATTGGTTTAGTAGCGGTTAAGACAACGTACTTGCCATTATTTGTCACGTCGAGAAGACTTACCGGACCATCGAAAATTTTTATACTATCAACAATTCTATGCGAAAACGGGTCTATGATCAATATATATCCTTTCGTAGTACCAGCTACGACGATATTTTTCTCCTTGATATAATCCATTTTCCATATAACTCCATACTCCTTGGTATTTATCCTAAGACATTCTTCCAATTTATTAATGAATACTAACGATTCATCTTCTAGTGAAACTAATATAGTAGGTGCAGTAGGGACTCCTAAAACTTGAACTATGTCACTCTTATAGGAGAATTTTGCCGTAGGCTCTCCTGCTATTATACCAATGTCTGGCAGGTAAACTACGTTAAATAAAAATATTATGATTGCTATAGCACATACCGTCTTTTTTGACATTCGCTTCACTAAGATTTAAGTTTAAGTATGCTCTCTAAGCAGGACTCTTATAGGTATTCCATTAAGAGTCTCGACTAATATGTCTATACCTTCTAGACCTCCCCTTGGCGTTGAAAGAGATTTAGCTAGAGGCTCTAAAACCTTTTTAGCTTTTCTCATAGCGTTTAAAATATCTTCCGTAGACGTCAGGACTTCTTCTAGCACCTTCATTTCATCTACGGCTCTAGCATCAACCACGACTTTTACTCCCATAAGGTCAATCTCTCTAATAGGAGGGGGACTTTCTCCCACGATTTTGCTTATAGCTTCCTCCAATTGCCTTATTCTCTCAGCTTTATCTTTTAGCCTAGCATAGTAACCGCTTAACCTATTTAATCTATCAGTTAACCTGGCAATTTCTCCATCTAAGTATTTCAATAACTCATCAAAGCTTCTAAATACTTTTAAATCATAAGCCACAGTTATCCCCACTAAAGTTTATTTTTTCTGATTTAAAATAATAGCGCAAAGTAATAAATAACCTAAACTTTTAAATTACTCATCGACCGAATCTCCTATGCCGTTGTTGATATAATCTAATTGCCCGTAAAAGATCTATTTTTCTAAACTCTGGCCAATAGACATCCATAAAGATCAATTCTGAATACGCAGACTGCCATAACAGAAAATTACTAAGTCTTACTTCTCCGCTAGTTCTTATGACAAGGTCTGGTGATTGTTTAGGCAGGTGTGAAGTAAAGAGATAATGTTCAAAAGTTTCTTCATCGATTTCATCAACTTTTACCTTGCCAGTTTTCACATCTTTGGCTATTTTTTTAACTGCTTCGATTATTTCTGAACGTCCTCCATAGGCTATGGCAATATTCAAATAGTGAGAATCATATTTTGAGGTTTTTTCTTCAAGCTCTTCTATAAGTTCTCTTATATTCATAGGAAGCAAGTTCAATTTACCTATGGCTTTTATCCTCACCTCGTAACGATGAATTTTTTCATTATTTAAAGCTTTTCTTAGATACTCTTCTATTATTTCAAATAATTTATTTAACTCCTTTTTATCTCTTTTTAAGTTTTCTGTTGATAAAACATACATTGTAATAATTTTAATTCCCAGTTCTAGACACCAATCCAGAACTTCTTCGGCTTTTTCTGCCCCACGTAAATGTCCATACCAAGGTTCCATACCGTGTTTTTTAGCCCATCTTCTATTACCATCTAGAATTATGGCTACATGGGTTGGTATCTGCGCTTTTTTTATCTCGGCTATTAGCAAGCGTTCATACAGCTCATATATAAGAAAACTTTTTAACAAGTATCTTAAGACTCTGCTTAACATCTAGATACGCCTCCTCTGCGCTAGTTTAACTTTTTGCTCTAGAATACCTAGTAGCTTTTCAACATCTTCATAATAATCCACGGTGATAAATCCTTCGAATCCTCTCCATGCCAGATGATTTATCAGGTCGTAATATTTCAATAAATTCTCTGGTTCTTTCATAAGAGAAGATAATTCTCTTTTATTTATATGAATAATTTTTAATAATCCAAATATAGAATCTACCTTTTCTAATATTTTCTTTTTGCTATTGTTTATGAGAGATTCTAATGAGAAACAGAAAACTCCTCCTGTAAAATCCGTTATTAGGTTTAAGAATTTACCGAGTTCTTGTCTCTCACATCTAATATTAAAACAAAGCTTCAAGTAATAGCTTGAGATTAGTTTGTAAAATTTCTCGAGAAAAGTCTCCTCTTTTAATTTTCTGAGCTGCGTCCATGTTACAGGATAAACTATAAGCTTTGTTGCCAATTCATCAGCTATTATAGCGGTTTTTTCTATTAAGTCGAGTGTAGACTCGTTTAAGCGTCTAATAGCTGGCAGGTATAAAGCATAAACAGCTATTTTTCTATCTATTATAGGGTCTACAATTTCATCTACGCCTATATCCTTTAATAATGAAAACTTGTTAAATCTTATCCCCCAGTAATAGTTGTAAATCTGATTGTAGCTTTGTCTTTCAAGCATTTTTATAATGTCGTAGGAAAAGTCTATTCTTATCCCTAGCCGCATTATTCTCTCGCTCCTTATCTTGTTGAGTATTATTTAATAGCCTTAAATAAAAGTATACGCTTTGATGAGCAAAAGTATTTAATGGAATCAGCGGATAATTAATTACACATTATTTGATCATAACGCTACCGTGGTAGATATGACAACTCGGAGAAGGCGGAAGCCATCCACGGCAAAGGATGAGGATAACCCTTTAGAATTGATATATGAAATCCTAGGGAATCCGAATAAGCGACGTATTATCGAGTTTATCGGTAATTATGGCCGCGTCAGCTTTACTCAACTACGGCGTTCCCTAAAGATGAGCGTGGGTAACCTCTATTATAACTTAGATCACCTTAAGGGACTTGTTTATCAATGTGAAGATAAGAAATATGCTTTAACAGAAGAA
Organism: Thermoprotei archaeon; assembly: GCA_003649235.1. Lineage (GTDB taxonomy): Archaea > Thermoproteota > Thermoprotei > Thermofilales > B69-G16 > B69-G16. Next base: position 20,189 of record QMRG01000016.1, read on the forward strand.
GGAAAGAAGGTATATAAAGTACTCATAGAAGAATCTCGAAGATTAAACTATATTATGAGGGAGAAAAACCCGGTATACTCATTTTATCATAAATACTTAGAACCCATTCTTCTGCCAGAAC
>QMRG01000017.1 GCA_003649235.1 Thermoprotei archaeon
ATGAGGAAAGTGGAGCCTATCAGAAAAGGTGAAGCGCTGGTCGTAAATGTAGGGACAGCTGTTTCTATCGGAGCAGTTACACATGTGGGGAAAGATGAAGCTGAGATTAAGCTTAGAATACCTGTAGCAGCATTTGATGGAGCCCGGGTAGCTATTAGTAGACAAGTAGAGGGTAGATGGAGGTTAATAGGCTACGGTTTTATAAAGTCTTAGACTCCAATCAATGTTTCAGTTCTAAGAATCCCCTCAATTCTCCTAATTGTTGTAACTAACCTGTCTAATTCTGACATACTTTTTACTTCAACTTTTATAACTATATCCCATGTACCATAAGTTATAGTAACCTCTTGTACACCTTCGAGTTTAGACAGTTCTTCAGCTACATCATACTCACGACCAGTCCTCGCTACCGCGAGTATATAAGCGGTTATTTCACGCATGTTGACACCTATTAACGGCTAGGATATCTTAATGTAGAAAAAGAGACGAAGATTATAAGTATTTCTTCTTTTTATACATTTCTTTTACTTCTTGAAGATTACATTTATTATTGTGCCTGCATCTTTCTCATACAGTATCATATTTGGGGGTTGCATTGAGCGCAGTTTGTCCTTCACTATATCGAGATAAGGAAGGGAGATTTATCTGTAGTCGAGTGCAGCAAGAAGTAGACCCTGTTTTTATGCCTTGCTTATCGAACTATACTGAATGTCCTATATTCTCCAGTACTCCTCCACCACCGGAAACCGAAAAAGCAGAAGTTAAGGAGGCAGAACCTATTGTTGAAGAAGTTGTGGAAGTAGTTGAAAAACCTGTAGTTGAAAAAGTGGAAGAAGAAAAAGAGCTCATTAACAAATTCGAAGATATTTTAAAGGAAGTAGATGAGGTAGATTCCCGTTGGATCGCATACGAATCATCGGCAACTAAACTGCTTGAAGCTTGGGATAAACTGCGAAGCGAAGCGCTTAGAATTCTAGCAAGTATAGACTCTACATTGCAGACATACACTGAAGAAATCAAAGATGTTGAATTGAAATATGAGATGGGACTGTTAAGTGAGGAAGGTTTTCAGGAGATCAAAGGAAGGTTAGAGGACGGGTTAAAGAAATACGAGAATATCAGAATACAGATAATCGAGTATTTAGATACTATAGAAAACCGTATAGACCAGCATTACCAAAGGCTTAAAGTAACCGCCGCAAAGCCGGATATTGGAAAGCTGAAGATAAGCCTCATGAAACTAGAGGAAATGTATAGTCAGGGTAAAATAGATAAAAATACATATGAAAAAATAAGAAGTGAAATCGAATATGAGATAAAGAGATTAGAAAAACTGATGAGTTGAAACTTATGACTGTCGAATTTATCGATAAGTTGTCGGATGAGGAGAGAAGAATTTTCGAAGAGTATAGAACTCTTTTCTCTAGATTAGATGAACTCTGGGAAGAATATGAAAAAACTGGAATAGATACCCTTCATCAATGGGAAAAAGATAAAGTAATTTTAATGGAGGGAATATCTAAACTATCAGGTCTAGTGAAACGGTTAAACGAAGAAATAAACGAGCTCAAGATAAAAGTTGAGGTAGGGCTTTTATCTCAAGAAGAAGCCGAGTCGAGGCTTGAAGAGTTAGGAAGTTCTGTTAACGAGGTAAACGGCAAGCTTAAGGCACTAGAAGCAGCTTATAATGAACTCGCAGAAAGAGCTGAGATTCACAGGAAGAGAATACTGCCAGCTAGAATTAGGGCATCTAGAGAAGAGTTGGAGAGAAGATTAGAAGACCTAGAAGAGAGATTCAGAAAAGGAGAAATAAGCGAAGTTATCTATGAAAAACTCAAGAACGAAGTTATAAACCTGCTTAAACTAATCTCTAGGTAGTCTTACCCTTAAACGTAGCTGAGAAGCTTGCTATATACCGTCTTTTTACACCTTCGTACTTCTTTAATTTCTCTAATTGTTTAAGGAATTTCTCTTTGCTAACTTTCCTCGAAGATATTATCCTTATTCTACCTCTCTCTTTTCGGATTTTTAAGTCTTTTAATTCAGAGCCACCATATAAAACAGCTATTTTTGTCATCGCGTTAACTAGCCTTTTAAAATGAGTCTTACATAACTGGTAGTGTCTTCCGTTAAAGGTCACGATGTAAGATGCTTTATTCTGGCAGTTAACGTAGTCACAGGAATGTTCGCTCACTAATATTCACCTCTCTAAAGGCTTAGAATCATTAGTGTTAATCCATATTTAAACTTTATAACAGGTGGGCCTACTTTTATTAGTGGTGAGCGAATTGCAGGTAAAGATCGAGGTTGTTCCATTAGAGATACCTAAAGAGACGAATATAATACTTGGGATAACTCATTTTATTAAGACTGTAGAAGATCTTTACGAAACTCTAGTAACCCATGTGCCAGGAATAAAGTTCGGGATAGCATTTTGTGAAGCTTCGGGTGATCGGCTAATAAGATTCGATGGAAACGATGAAGAGCTTATCAAAATAGCTGTAGAAAACGCCAGAAAGATAGGAGCTGGGCATTCCTTTGTTATTTTGATTAAAAACGCATGGCCTATAAATGTCGTGAATGCTATTAAGAATGTCCAAGAAGTCCTAACGATACTATGTGCCACAGCAAATCCAGTGCAAGTGATAATCGCCGAAACTGATCAAGGTAGAGCTATTATAGGCGTCGTAGACGGTTTCACGCCTTTAGGAGTTGAAGATGAGGAGAAACGTAAAGAACGCATGGACTTCTTAAGGAAGATAGGGTATAAAAGATAGGTGTCTTTTTGTCTAAAATTTTTTACTTTAAACAATCTATTGTGATAAGAGACGATATCAAAATGAGCAGAGGAAAAATCGCGGCTCAAGCAGCGCATGCTGCTGTAACCGCTGCCGAACTGGCTCGAAAGAATTTTCCAGAATGGTTTAAAGAATGGTTTAACGAAGGACAGAAAAAAGTAGTTTTAAGAGCATCGTCTGAGAAGGAGTTGTTAGAGTTGTACGAAAAGGCAAAAGAGAAAAAATTGCCAACTGCTATTATAAGAGATATGGGTCTAACTGAAATTCCTCCCGGAACGATAACGGCTATAGCTATAGGCCCGGCGCCCGAGAAGCTGGTAGACGATATAACAAAGCATCTTCCATTATTGAAATAGGGTCTTTTATGCGATTATCTCAAGCACTCTTGGATAAGCTGCTCGGCTTAGAAGTTTATATAAGCTCTACAGATGGTATAGGAGGAACTATAAAATCCTCACACGAGGATTTTATAGTTGAGGAAATTTCGGAAGAAGGCATGCTGTGCTCGATATCAAGCGAATTAGACGTCGTCGAGGGAAGCGGCAACTATACGTGGTTTGTACTAGTTAAAAGAGGTTTAGATACGCTAGCAGCAATAAGGAAGATAGCCAGGTATTTTAAAATAAGTAGTAAGCGTTTTTCTGCAGCTGGTTTGAAAGATGCGCGAGCATTAACGGCTCAACTTGTTTGCGTAGAAGGCGTGTCTCCTGAAGAATTGCTGTCGTTTAATGATGAAAGTGGAAAGGTCAAAATTCTCGTAGCCTTTAAAAGACCTTATAAACTCATGCCCGGCATGCTCTATGGAAACAGTTTTAAGATTACCATAAGGAACATCTGTTTAGCTGCATGTGAGATTGAAAAACGGATTTATAGAATATTAAATGAAATAGTTGAAGCCGGAGGAGTTCCAGCTTACTATGGTTATCAACGATTTGGAACTATAAGGCCTATAACGCACATAGTTGGACGATATGTGGTAAGAAAGGAATTTGAAAAAGCAATTCTCACTTTACTTACTGAAATCTTCCCCCATGAATCTGAGAGAGCTAAAGAGGCTAGAAAATATCTGAAGGATACTATGGATTTTAAAGGAGCATTAGAGCTGTTTCCTAAAACATTACATCATGAGCGAGCGATCCTCTATTATTTAATAAAGCATCCCAACGACTTCTTCGGCGCTTTTCGAGCCCTCCCTCTCACTATTAGAAGGCTCTTTATAGGAGCCTTTCAGGCATATCTTTTTAATAGAGTATTAAGTGAGAGAATCAAAAGTGAATTGCCGATAAGTAAAGCTGTAGCTGGAGATATAGTAGCTGTGTTATCGCGGAGAGGATATAGCGTTAGAGTTAAAGGAGTTTTTAGGGCAAATGCGTCAAATGTCGAAAAACTAAATGAGTTTATAAAACGAGGCGTTGCAGTCTTAGCTTTAAATGTATTCGGTTACGATACAGTGCTATGCGACGGAATGCCTGGAGAAATAGAGCGTAAAGTTCTAAGAAGAGAAGGCGTGTCCATTAAAGATTTTCGGATTAAACACATGCCTGAAATTTCTTCACGGGGGACATTAAGAATAGCCGCTTTTCATCCTGAAAACTTTAAGATATCCGAAATAGGTAGCGATGAATTCTTCAAAAATAAATCCAAAGTTAGCTTAGAATTCGTATTAAAAAAGGGGCTCTATGCTACAGTTTTTCTTAGAGAAATAATGAAGCCTAGCGATGTCTATAAAGCCGGTCTTTAACACTAGGTAAGCTAACTTTTAAAGCATGGTTTTATATAGCTTTTTATAAAGTAGCCAACTGCAGAAGGTGCCATCGATGCTCTCTAAAAAAGCTATAAAACACTGCCTTCGATCGATGAGAGACGCTATAAGAGAAAATCATCGCAGAATAATAGTTCTCACAGGAAATAATGACGATGAACTTGCAAAATGTGCAGCTCAACTAGTCGAGGAATACATGAAGGAATACGGAACGGGCGATAAAGAGTTGGCATACGTATATCATGCATTCTACGAAGACGGAGTAAAGAGAAGAGAAATTTTCAAAAAGGCGCTAAACGGGAATTTTTCGATAGATTATATACCATATCACGAAATTCGTAAAATTCTCGGATTAACATATGATGTTGCAGTTCTAGATCTGATAAACAATTTAGAACCCAATGATATAGGAAGATTATCGGGTATAGTTCGAGGAGGCGGTTTCTATATTTTTATAATGGCTAAGTTGAGCGATTACGAAAAAATCATAACACGATTCCAAAGAACGTTACTAACTCCTCAATATAGGATGGAGGATATACGCCATATGTTCTCGAGACGATTTATAAGAAAACTATTCGAGCATGATGGAATAGCTATCTATGATGTGGATGAAAGAAAATTTCTTAAAAAGTTCAAAATAAAGAGAAAATATAGAAGAATCGAATATACCGGTAAACCTTTCGAAATACCATCTAAGATCAGACTACCTCGGAAAGCATACGAGCTCGCCCTGACAGCGGATCAGGTGGAAGTTTTAAAGCTGTTGGAGGAGCTATACGAAAGGCCTAAGAAAGGAGAGGGAATAGCTATAGTTATAACCGCTGACCGTGGAAGGGGTAAATCATCTGTCGTAGGAATAGGACTGGCGGCGTTAGCCCATAAACTTCGCAAGGCGAAGGGAAGAACTAGAATTATAGTTACTGCTCCTAACGAATACAATGTTCAACCCCTTTTTATGTTAGCCAAAAAAACACTGGAAGAATTGAAACATTCTCCCATAGTTACTGAAAAAGATGGAGTCATAGTAGCTTTGAAGGCGAAAGGAATTGAAATCGAGTACTATAGTCCGTTAGATGCAAGTAGGCGAAGAGCCGATATAGTAGCAGTTGACGAAGCAGCGGGTCTTCAAGTACCTATGTTATTTGATATAATGAGCAAATTTGATAGAGTAATATTCTCATCGACAATTCATGGTTATGAAGGTGCCGGAAGAGGCTTTTCGGTCAGGTTTCTTGGCAGATTAAAGAAAATGGAGAATATTAAGGTATATGAATATGAGATGGAGCAACCTATACGATTCTCTGAGAATGATCCAATCGAAAGATGGGTTTTCGATACGCTGCTTTTAGACGCTGAGCCAGCTATTTTAACTAGAGAAGATGAAAAACACATAGATAAATTAGCCGTTACTTATTATAAGCCAGAACTCGAAGAGTTCTTTTTGGAAAAAGAAGAAGAGCTCAGACAATTCATAGGCATCTATATAATGGCACACTATAGAAACAATCCTAACGATCTGGGCATGATGATGGATGCTCCCCATCACACTGTTCGTGCGCTTAAACTCCCTAACGGGAAAATAGTAGCATCTCTCGAAATCGCTGAAGAAGGTCCCTTATTAGATGAGCTAGCTAGAGAATCGGCGCGAGGAGCTTGGATAGCGGGAAACATAATTCCAGATAGAGTAATAAAACACTATAAGCTCATTGACTTCGGCAAATTTAAGGGATGGCGAATAGTAAGGATAGCGGTTCATCCGTCTGCCATGGGGCGAGGATTAGGTTCTAGGTTGCTTAAAGAATTAGAAAAGGAGGCTCTTGACAGAGGATACGACTGGGTTGGAGCGGGGTTCGGTGTTACAGAAGAACTTTTAAATTTTTGGATAAAAAACGGCTACATGCCCGTACATATAAGCCCTGATAGAAACCCTGTTAGCGGTGAGTATACGATTCTTGTAGTCAAGCCGTTAAGCGATGATGCTAGCAAATATGTTGAGTTTATTGCTCGCGAATTCAAGAAGAAATTGTTAGACTGCCTATACGAACCTTATCACGATTTAGATCCTAAAGTGGCATTAATGCTTCTAAACTCAACACCATCACTCCAAGATGTTAAGATAGACTTGTCGCGACCACAGCTTGGACGTTTCATGTCGTATGCTTGGAGTGACTTGACCTTAGAAAGTTGTATGGATTGTATGGTGAAGATAGTTAAATACTATTTTGCTTCTCTAAACAAACCTTCTCTCTCTGATCTTCAGGAGCTATTATTAATAGCCAGAATTCTTCAAGGCAAAAGCTGGAGAATAGTATGTGAAGACTTTAAACTAGATCCTCCTAGTGTCATGTTTGAAATAAAGAATATAGCTAAGAGATTTTCGGAGTTCTACTTTAATGTCAGAGGAAGCGAGGAAGCTGAGAAGTATATTTTCCTTAGCTTAGAAAACCTCGAAAAATCTTAAGCTACTCAGGCGAGATTATACGTATCCAGTGGATTGCCTCTTTAGGGCAAACCGCTATACATAATCCACATGCCTTACATCTAGTAAAGTCTACCCTAGGATACTTCTGTTCCCCATCTGGATTTATTGCATTTTCCGGGCATATCTTTACACATAATAGCCTATCTTCACACTTATTGCATGTAGAAACGTCTATAAATGCCTTAAACTCCGGGTGTCTAATAGAAATTAATTGGATTTTTTCTCCGCTTTCTTCTCCGAATATTGAGAAGAGCTCTCTATTTAACAGGTTAAAGTCGAGCTGTATTAGCCTGTATTCTTTAGAAAATTTATGTAAATGTTTTATATCGGAAAAGTCGGCGCTAATTCCAACCTTATCTCTATAACCTTCTATAGGGTCGAGAGTTAAAGGAATATACTCTAGTAAAATTCGTGCCAGATAGGGAGAATGCAGGGCATAGATAGAATTTTTGTAGCGAATTATTCTATGAAGCGATAAAATAACGTACTCCGCTCCGCCATCTATTAAAGTTTCTATATGGCGTCCTTGAATGCCGATAAGGGGAGCTTTGACATATATATTAAGAGCTGACAAAGATTCCATCGTTCTCAGAATCTCTGCTGTCTTCAGCAACATCAATTCTCTCTCTTCTCTCCCAACTTTATAAAATGAAGGAATGAGATTTAGTTCTAGGCCATCTATCTCCTCGAATATATTTTTTATCTTCTCCACGAGAAGAGAGAAAGAACTTATCCTATGATACGCTAAACTTATTACTATTTCTTTGTCATCATAAAACTTCCTAATCTCTCTTAGATATTCTTTAAGCTCTTCTAAGCTTACCCATCGTGGAGATACGCATGTACCTAAGGTTATCTTTTCCCCTTCTCTAATTCTTAAAAAGTGTTCTCCGTTTTTGGCTATCAAACTGGTATCTAAGGTGATTGAAGGTAGGAAAAGAGTTGAAACATCTGGATTAGCGAGTACTTTGAGAAATAAGGCTTTAGACCATATGTTGATCTCGTTTCCGAAAGATAACACATGATCACCGTGATACAATAAGTAGTATTCCAACCAACCTTAATATCTATCGTGTTTCAAGTCTGATAAAGCTTAAATAAGGCATTTTTCAATCCGCCTAACTAGTGGTAGTTTGGCTATCGCCGTATTCAAGAGACTATGTCCAGTATGTGGAGGCGAAATCTCAAGTGAAAGACTAAAAGCTGGAATGCCATGTATTAAATGCCTTCCTGAGAATTCCGATACTCATAGTATCTTAAAAAATGTTACATCTTCTGAATGGGGGCGTCTAGTATCGATTGGACGTAAAGTAGAAGAACTCGATACTTTCTTTAAAGAATCTATAGGTTCACGGATGTGGAGTGCTCAGAAGTTATGGGCAAAGAGAGTTTTCTTAAATAAAAGTTTTGCTATAATCGCTCCTACAGGATCTGGAAAAACGGTATTCGGCATACTTCTTAGTCTATATCTAGCATCAAGAGGTAAAAAAGTACTTTTTGTACTTCCAACTTCTATTCTAGTAGAGCAGGTAAGCGAGAAGGCCGAGAATTTTAAAGATAAGGTAGGGTTAAGCCATATTGAATTGGCATATTATCATTCTTTTCTCTCCAAGAAGAATAAAGAAAAAATGTTGGCTACAATAAAAAACGGAAAAACATCCCTTATAATAGTTACCTCGAATTTTATTTCGCGTTATTCATCACTTCTCTCCGGGAAGAAATTCGACTTAGTTTTTGTAGATGATGTGGATAGTATATTAAGATCTAGTAAGATTTTTGATAAAATATTAACTTACATTGGTTTTGACGATAAAACCATAAATCTAGCCTTAAAACTGTTAGATGCCAAAACCAGTCTTAATAAGGCTAGACGACTAGGCTTAGAGGAGGAAGTTAAAAAGAATAGCAAAAAAGTAGATAAATTAACTAAAAAACTGAAAAATAAGCTAAAAAACAGGAAAACCGGCATCCTTATAGTATCGGGAGCATCACTGCGAGGGCGTAGAACTAAGAGAGTTAAATTGTTTAGAGAACTTTTAGGATTTGATGTCGGGTCTAAAACTGAGTATCTAAGGAATATAGTAGACGTCTACGTTAACTCGCCGGATATAGAAGGGGAAATAGTTAGATTGGTCAAAAAACTAGGTCCTGGAGGCATAATCTTCGTTCCTCAAGATAAAGGACTTGAATACGTAAGAAGAATAGATGAGATATTAAAGAAAGCCGGTATCAGATCTGAAGCTTATCTGAAACCGCGTAAGGGTATCTTAAAAAGGTTCTCCAGCGGAGAGTCCGACGTATTGGTAGGTATAGCTTCATACCGGTCGCCTTTAACGCGAGGCATAGATCTCCCTCAAGTAATAAAATATGTTATTTTCGCAGGAGTCCCTAAGTTTAAAATATCGTTAAACATTGATGATTTTAAACCTTCACGCATGATAATACTGCTAGCGAATCTAAGAGATTTTCTAGATAAAAAAACAAGGTATGAATGTGATAGATACATAGTTAAACTTAGAAATCTAGTAATGCTCTATAAAGAAAGTTTAGATAGGATAATCGATGCTATAAAAACTGGTAAAAAACTAGAGGGCTTTGAGGGATATGCTCAAAAGATCATACTATCAATTTATGATTTTCTAAATAGAGTTCTATCCGATAGAGAGGTAATTGAGAAAATAAAGAGTGAAGCATCTCTTAAAATAACTATTGACGATGATGGTATATGGTTTATCTTGGCAGATCCCATAGCGTACATACAGGGGTCTGGAAGAACTTCAAGGTTATACAGCGGAGGAATATCGAAGGGTTTAGCAATAACAGTAATTGACGATAATAAAGCGTTTAAACAACTCAACGAAGAATTATCTAACAGATTAAACGATTTCGAGTGGAAGAACATTAAAGAACTGGATTTAAATGGTTTAATTAAAGAAATTTCTAAAGAAAGAGAATTAATTAAAGCTATTTTAGAAGAAAGAGCCGCTAGAGTTTTAAAAGATCCCGTAAAAACATATCTCCTAATAGTAGAGTCTCCAAATAAAGCTAGGACGATATCTAGATTTTACGGCGTACCAGCTAAAAGGACTATAGAAAATCTGCTAGTTTACGAAATAAACGCTGGAGATAAAATAATTCAAGAAACAGCTACAGGAGGACATTTACTAGACTTAGTTACAAACGAGGGGATTTTTGGAATTCGAGTCGAGAATGGTAGAGTAATACCTGTCTATTCAACTATTAAAAAATGCCTAAAGTGTAGAGAAATATTTGTAGATGACATAGGCAGTTGTCCTAAATGCGGATCGAAGGCTTTTCGAGATTCTATCGACGTTATCAAAGCTCTTAGAAGCCTAGCCTTTGAAGTAGACGAGGTTCTAATAGGAACAGATCCAGATTCAGAAGGAGAAAAGATAGCCTGGGATGTAGCCTTGGCTTTAAAACCGTATGCAGAGAAAATACGTAGAATCGAATTCCACGAGGTAACTCTAAGAGCTATAAATGAAGCTCTGAAAAAGCCTCGAGAGATAAATGAGAACCTTGTTAAAGCTCAGATAGTACGACGGATAGAAGACAGATGGATAGGATTCGGTTTAAGTGTGATAGTTCAAGAAAAATTCGATTTAAAATCTCTTTCAGCGGGCAGAGTTCAAACTCCTGTGCTCGGTTGGATTATTGAAAAATATATTGGCAAGCAAAAAAGCAAGATCTATATTGCTCAAGTAAAACTGAACAATGGAATATACCTAAACTTCGACTTAAAAGTTCAAAATGGTTGGGAAGCTAGAAGAAAAATAAAAGAACTGGCAAATAAAGAAGTAAAAGTAGAAGCAAAGGAAAAAGAAGTAGAAGAGATAAAGCCTCCTCCTCCATATACGACAGATTCTCTGTTAAAAGATGCAGCAGCTATCCTAGGAATGTCAGCTGACAAGACTATGAGAATCGCTCAAGAATTATTCGAAATGGGTTTAATCACCTACCATAGAACTGATAGCATTAGAGTCTCTCCACTCGGTATATCGATAGCTAAAAAATATATTTCAGAAAAATTTGGCTCTGAATTTTATCAAGGCAGAAGCTGGGCAGTTGGTGGGCAAGGAGCACATGAATGTATAAGGCCGACCAGGGCTATGGATAATCAGGATCTAGCCAAACTAATAGCCATAGGAGTTTTAAGACTACCTCGCAAACTAACACGAGACCACTATGCCTTATATAGCCTTATTTTCAATAGGTTCATAGCTAGCCAAATGAAAACGGCTAAAGTTATAAAAACTTTATATTCGTTCAGGATAGACTCGTATAAAGTCGACTTAGCAATATGTACTGGAATTAAAGAGCCCGGTTTCACGTTAGTAATGAGGAAGCCCGTTTTTAAAGAAATAGATTCAGATAAACTGACAGTGAGCGATATCAAATATATAAAGTCATCGAAAATAAAGATCTTAACTCAAGGAGATACAATAGCTCTGATGAAGGAAAAGGGTTTAGGCAGACCATCCACATATGCTAAAACCATATCTACACTGCTCAAACGCAGATATGTCATAAGCGTGGGTAAAAGAGGCTATTTAATCCCCGTGAAAAGAGGAATGCAAGTATACGATTTTCTCTCCAAAAACTTCCCAGAATTAGTTTCAGAAAAAAGAACACGAGAATTACTGCAGACAATGGATAAAATCGAAGAAGGCCAAATCGATTACCAGAAAGTTCTACAAGTCTTAAAAGAAGATTTAACCAAGCTAAGAGTTTTAAGATAGTATTATATTATTTAAAATGCTGAGCAAGAAATGCTGAAGGGTACCAAATCTGATATAATGATGAATACCACCTAATTAACTGGCTACAGATAAACCTACATGTATATAGCCGTAGATCACGATCCTATCGTAGCGGAATCCCGCTGTATTCCGAACACGTATACCATTCCCCTGCGATAATGCTTTTAGATATCCTGCATTATAATAAATTTAATGAAAAATAGCGAAACCAGTGACTATAACATAAAAACCATAATTTTATCCACTATTTCGATATTAACCCTCGTAACTTCGCTAGCTTTTAGTTACTATTTCAACAACTTGTTTACTAAATGCCCGCCTTGTTATAATACCGACCTTCAATACGATGATAGCGCTATTTTGATTCAACGCATCAGATGGAAAAAACCCGTGAACATCTACGTAATCAACTCAGGCGATAGAGCTAGCAAAACTGAAAACGTACTGCAGAAAATAGGATTAGATGTAAAAATAACCAGTAAACCGAGTAAAAGCGGAATAGAATGGGCCGATATAGTCCTAATAGATTCGGACTGGACTAGATCTATAGGGGTGAAATATAAAAGATTCATAATAAATGTCATTAAACTTGGTAAACCTCTCACTTGCTATGGTCCCGATGCTGGCAATAAGTTCATAGAGCTCATCGGTCAAGACTTCTTCCTAGATGAACTGACATTATATGTGGGCGGAGAGCCGTTCAGCGATAAAACCCCAAATTTGAAACTGCCTGCCGAAGTTAAGTTATTCTCAATAGTCACCTGCAGGAGCCAAGGCGGTCTACTAGTTCCAGATTATCTGATTATAATTAGGGATGTAGAAGATCTTGAGAGAGATATTGTAGAATTGCTCAACTGGTTGGTCGATCTAGGCATAATCGATGGTGAGGTTGAACACCATAGTATAACTGAGGTTAACGGTTTTAAATACGTAGGATCTATTGGTTGGAAATTCTTCTACATTAGATACTGCAATAACGATGTCGGTGAACTCCAAGTTAGAAGTAGATACTACTATTATGGAGAAGAAGTTAGTGGAGTATTCTATAGTTGGTTTTTGATACTCTCAGAGCATTCTACTATAGGCTACAGAGATTTGACCTGGTGTAGAGCATGCCCTTACGCAAGCTGGGTTTTATATAAAGCTAAAACAGAAGTAGACGGACACACGGACATTTTTCCCGGACAGATTTTCGAAGATATAGGGCCCAAAAATGCCGGAACCTGTATCAGTAGTATTAACTACGTGGTATCTACTGGCATTAATGCTATAAATACTAAAGTTTCAGCGAGCTATAACCCGAATCGGATAAGTTACACCTCTTCTGTTAATACAGCTGCGGGTGTTGTGGAATGGACCTATTTTTCTTGCCAACACGCTACGGATATTACTCGGCAATTCGTATCTTCAGCTATCTTCTACTTGGATCCTATGAAGGAGTACGGCTACGAACCACTCGTAGTAACTCACTATTATTACAGCGAGATTAAAGGATACACTATCCCACAGTGCGGAGGCACAGCTTACACCTATAAACAAATATCGTATACAGCATATGTTAAAAACTCAGGAGTAAGCCAAGGCTAGACCAGATAAAATTAAATCTCTTTCTTACCTTCCTATAAATCAACAACTTTACCAGTAGAACAACTCTGGGCAAGGAAGCCGAAGTCCCAAAGGCACATGTAGTACCGGTCTTCAAGGTGAGGCGTAGGAGAAGAGCTCGTTGAATCTTAAAAGGTTATTCGAGAGCCTTTAAGCCAACGCTTATATTTCCCCTTGCTTTCTTTTAAGAGACGGCTTATGTCTGAGTCGGCTTTGCTACAGGAGCTTAAGTTACTAAGAGAGAGAGTTGACAAGATCGAGAGAATACTCGAGTTCATAGTAGAAAGGCTACTCCCCGAGGAGGAGATGACCGAGGAGGACCGCAAGGCTCTGAGAGAAGCCCTAGAAGAGTATCGGAGAGGCGAAACCATACCGCTCGAAGAAGCGCTCAAACAACTAAAGGTAAAGGAATAAATAATGTATAGAGTTGAACTTTCGAAAAAAGCCTTTAGGTCTTTGAAGAAACTAGATCCTAGGACTAGACTTAGGATACTTGAGAAGCTGATGAGTCTAAGAGAGGAGCCAATACCTCGGAGCGCCGCGAAGCTTAGAGGCGAGAAACATGCTTATAGACTCAGAGTCGGAGACTACAGGATACTCTACAAGATATTGTGGAAGGAAGAAACCATATTGATTTTCAAGATAGAGCACAGGAGAAAGGCATATAGAAAGTCCTGACAGCTGTCTCATTACTCTAAAATACTTTAACCACGCCACTTCCGCCTCATAACCCTATCTACATTTTGAAGCATAAGCCTCACAGTTTCCCCTTTACCCCCTATAGGCCTAGCTTCAACTGAGCCCACAATTTTAAGATAGCGTTTAAGCCAGTCAACTACGTAATCTTCATCCACATAGTAGCGGGTAGTCACCTCACCCCCACAGTCCCCCCTACAATCCTCTATACACTCCAAACCGCGTTCATCCATGACGAAATGCACTATCGCCCTCCCACTATGCAAGATTACATGTCTCTCCCCATCTTTCTCTCCAAATCCGATCCCCGTAAAACCCTCCCAATATCGATAATGAAAAACCCGAGGCACAGGACCATAACTCTCAACCCTCGCCGCACGACTCAACAAAACCCCATACCAAAACTTAGGACACTCCGAATAAAACCTATACTCTACACCCCGCCTACACTCCCCTAAAAGCTCCTCAAACATATCACCCTCCACTATAGGCAACGAAACAACAAAACCACTCCTAGTTAAAACAAGCCCAACCCCACTCTCCCCAAACTCCACAGCTGCCGTCGCCCTCAACACCCTCTTAAGACATATATTCTCAAGCCTATCACCAGTCAAATCAACATAAACAACTCCCAACAACGACAAACCTTCCGATGATTATATAAACAAGCTAAACAATAAAATAGACAACTCCCAGGGGAGTGGGTGATTTGAAGCCGGGAGTAAGATAAAACCCAAATATAACCGTCTTCTCAACACTCTAGTTAAAAAACCAGCTAACACGCTCTCTAACCGGGTGTATTATAATGATAAAGGAGAAAAGATACAACTTTAAAGAAGTAGAAGTCAAATGGCAGAAAAAATGGGAAGAATGGCAAATAAACAAATTCGATAGAAAAGACAAGAAAAAACCAGTATACTCAATAAACACACCACCCCCATACCCAAGCGGAGAATTCCACGTAGGCAACGCACTAAACCACGCCTACATAGACTTCGCAGCTCGATACAAAAGACTAAGAGGATATAATGTGTTTTTCCCTCAGGGTTGGGATTGCCATGGACTTCCTACTGAGGTTAGGGTTGAGAGGACGCTTGGGAAGTCTAAGCGGGAGGTTCCGGAGGAGGAGTTTCTTAGGCTTTGTCGGGAGTTTACGTTGAAGTGGATTGAGCCTATGAGGGAGGCTATTAAGAGGCTTGGTTGTTCTATTGATTGGTCTACGGAGTATAGGACTATGGATGAGGATTATTGGCGGCGTACTCAGTTGAGTTTTGTCGAGATGTATAGGAAGGGTTTGGTGTATCGGGGCGAGCATCCTGTGTTTTGGTGTCCTCGGTGTGAGACGGCGATTGCTGAAGCTGAGGTGGAGTATAAGGATGTTTCTCGTAAATTATACTATTACTATTTTGAGTTGGAGGATGGGCGTAGGATTCCGGTGGCTTCGACTAGGCCGGAGTTGCTTGGGGCTTGTGTAGCTTTAGCTGTGAATCCTGAGGATGATAGGTATCGCGACATCGTTGGCTTGAAGGCTATAGTTCCTATCTACGGCAGAAAAGTGGAGATATTGGCGGATAGGGAGGTGGATCCGGAGTTTGGTACGGGGGTTGTGATGATATGTACTTATGGTGATAAGACTGATGTTAGGTGGCAGAAGAGGTATAATTTACCTGTTATAAAGTTGATCGATGAGAGAGGTTTTCTTACGGAAAATGCGGGTCCGTTGAAGGGTTTAGATGTTAAATCGGCTAGGAGAAAGATGGTGGAGCTCCTTAAGGAAAAAGGTTATTATATAAAAGAAGAGAGCATCGTAAGTTCTATCGGGACGTGTTGGAGGTGTCATACGCCGGTTGAGATACTGTCTAAGAAGCAGTGGTTTGTCAAGACTATGGAGTTGAGGGATAGAGTTCTTGAAGAAGCCCGTAAGATAAGGTGGATTCCGGAGCATGCGCGGCTTAGATTGGAGGACTGGGTGAATAGCCTGGATTGGGATTGGCCTATATCTAGGCAGAGGATTTTCGCTACGCCTATCCCTGTTTGGTACTGTGAGAAGTGTGGAAATGTGATAGTAGCTGAGCCTGAATGGTTGCCTATTGATCCTAGAAGGGAAGGGCCTAAAATAAGTGAATGTCCCAAATGTGGAGGTAGGAGTTTTAAAGGAGAAAGAGATGTCATGCATACGTGGATGGATTCAAGTATAACCGCAGCGGTACATGCTGGTTGGCCTGAAAATTTTGATGCTAGACTATTTCCAGCTGATCTTCAACCTAACGGATACGATATAGTTAGGACTTGGGATTATTACCTGATAGTTCGGGGAATAGCTCTCTTTGATAAGGCTCAGTTTAAGATAGCCTTGATAAATGGCATGATGCGGGGGACCGATGGAAGAATGATGCATAAGAGCTATGGCAATTATATTCCCTTGTCGGAGGTCTTAGATAAGTATGGTGCTGACGTGTTCAGGCTTTGGATAGCTTCAGCTATAACCACGGGTTCAGACTTGAGGTTCTCGTGGGAGGGTCTAGATTTCATTAGGAGATTTCTTACCAAGTTGTGGAATGCGGCTAGATTTATCTCGATGTTTTTCGAAGACTTTACTCCATTGGAGAAGCCTGAGCTCAAACTTGTCGATAGGTGGATTCTAGCTCTCTCTGATAAACTGGTTAAGGAAGTTACTGAAGCCATGGATAACTACGATTACTACAGAGCGGCTCAGGCAATAATAGACTTTACCTGGCATAAATTCTGTGACCATTACCTTGAAGCCGTAAAGTATAGAATGTCCGAGGATGGCGAATCTAAGAGAGCTGCGCAATATACCCTATACAAGGTCTTGCTACGTGTTCTTATTTTACTAGCTCCATTTGCTCCTCATATAGCAGAGGAGATTTACCAGAGAATGTTTAAGAACCACGAGAAATGGATGAGTATTACAGTAGCTACATGGCCTAGAGTTGAAGCGATAAACGAGGAGGATATCGAGCTCGGAGATATTATAATAGACTTGATAGCTTCAATGCGGCATATAAAACACGAGATGAGAATACCATTGAATCAACCGTTAGAGAAAGCTACTATATTCGTGTCGAATTCCCGCTATTATGAAGTCATAAAGGAGAATTTAGAAGATATTAGCGGGACTTTAAGAATTAATAATATCGAGTTAAAAGGAGAAGGCCGTGGAGAATATAATGCCAGGAATCATCCAGACATAAGTTTTGCAATCCAAGCGAAATAAATAGCCATTATAACTATGTAAAGCACGCTAACTATTATTATTTTTTTAATGGTTTCTAAAGCTTTCATAGGTGTAGGATTTTTAATCAAATCTAGGTATAGGAGTAAGTCTATAAGCAAATATGCTAGCGAATGCAAGTGATCTTTCAAGAAGTCTATCGAGAAGAGAAGTCCAGCAAGATGAAGTACGCCGCATAGAATAGCTGAATTTTTCAATCCTAGCTTTACGGCGATGGTCGTTATGTTATTTTTATAATCTGATTCATAATCTACCATAGCTGTAAGAGTAAAAAATGAAGACGCCATCAGAGAGAAGCCCGTTATAGTAGGTACTGGTAGGTTTTCAAGTCTGCTATGTGAAGTCCATCCCATGATAAAGGGTATAATAAAAAGGCCTAGAGTATTCGCTACAATATCTAATGGTGCATAGCTTTTTAGTCTTGGATAATAGGAGTAGGCGGTAGAGATGAGTAAGCCTAAAATTATAAAGGGTATAACGAGAGGAGCCGTAAAAGCTACGATTAGCATCGAAAGAATGGAAGAGAGTGCAGCTATAGACCATACGGCTTCCTTAGATAGGTTATATTTGAGGACGGGATTGACGTAATCTTTTACTATATTGTTTATCTTATCCGTGTCTATCGAATCTCTATATGAGTTAAGCATATTAGAATATGTCCCAGCTAGAAATATAGATGCTATCACATCTATTCTCAGAGGAGGTATTACGCGTAGGTTATAAAATTGCATGTATAGCAGTTCTATAATTTGTCTCCAATAATATCCCATTAAATAACTCACGGTAGCCAATAAAGACAGTACGGGGCGAACTATCGAGTATATAATATCGACTATCGCTGTCATTTTGTTCATGCTACAATAAAATAGAAGTAGGTAATTTATAAATGCTCTTTGTTCCAATAATCAGAGTTCATGCTTTAAAACGCTTGAAGACGGCTTTACCTGGATATATAGCGCTCGAACCCAGGTATTCCTCTATTCTAAGCAATTCATTATACTTTGCAGTTCTCTCGCCTCGAGCTGGAGCGCCAGTCTTTATCTGCCCGGCATTCAACCCTACAGCTAGATGTGCTATAGTCTCGTCTTCTGTTTCTCCAGATCTATGGCTTACGATCACGTTGTAACCATTTTCCATGGCTATTCTCGCCGCATCGAGAGCTTCGCTTAAAGTCCCTATCTGATTTACTTTCAGGAGTAAAGCATTAGCCGCTCCAAGTTCTATTCCTTTATTCAATCTTTGAGGATTTGTTACAAAGAGATCGTCTCCAACTATCTGTATTTTCTTTCCTAAAGCATCTGTTATAATTTTAAATCCTTCAAAATCTTCTTCGTGGAGAGGATCTTCTATCGATATTATTGGATATTCTTCAACTATTTTCTCGTAATATGAAATCAATTCTTCTCTTTTCATTTCCTTCTCATCGATAAGATAGACTTCTTTGTTTTTATCATAGAAGCTTGAAGCTGCAGCGTCTAAAGCCAGTAAAACATCTTTGCCGGGTTCATAGCCAGCTTTTTCTATAGCTTTAACTAGAGCATTTAAGGCGTCTCTCGTATATTTCATTGGCGGAGCAAATCCTCCTTCGTCGCCTACATTTATAGCATTTTTTCCATATTTTTCTTCAAGAAGATTTTTCAATGTATGATAAACTTCGCAACCAATTCTTAAAGTATCTTTAAAAGATTCAGCATTAACTGGTATTATCATGAACTCCTGAATACTAAGCTGATTTCCTGCGTGCTTGCCTCCATTGATTATATTCATTAATGGTACTGGAAGCTTATTTGCGTTTATACCGCCTATGTACTGGAATAGAGGGAGGCCGTAGCTGTCGGCGGCGGCTTTAGCGACGGCGAGCGAAACCGCGAGAATAGCATTAGCGCCAAGGCGGGATTTATTAGGCGTTCCGTCGAGCTCTATCATGAGGTTGTCTATTTCTCTCTGATTTCTAGAATCAAGTCCAAGTAACTCCTTAGCTATAACTTCGTTGATGTTCTCTACGGCTTTTAATACTCCTTTACCTCCAAATCTTTTACCTCCATCTCGTAGCTCTAAAGCCTCGTGAACGCCTTTTGAAGCTCCTGCTGGAACCGCAGCTCTACCAAATCCTACTCTAGTAGCTACGTCGGCTTCAACAGTGGGATTGCCTCTTGAATCTATGATTTCTCTTCCAGTTACGTAGGTTATAACGAACGCATCTTCTTCTCCCAGAAACATATCTATCGCCGCTAATATTATAGAAAGGAAAGATAAAAACTTAGTCGATCTGCTTGATCTTTAATGTCCATGTTTGTTAAGAAATAGAGATTGTCAGCTTTCCCATGCCTTCTTCACTAATCTGGAGTTCCAGCGTTCATCATCTAA
>QMRG01000018.1 GCA_003649235.1 Thermoprotei archaeon
ACTTTTAAGTATGATACTATAAGATCCGGTAGCGGTTTTTCGGAAACCACGACGTACATTGAATCTATGTTATTCTCCTCGTCCTGCTCCTTTACCGTATCGTAGGGATCTACGATCGCCGTTAAAGTATAAGTGCCCGGACTACTGAAGTTTAGGAAAAATGTTATATCTACGTTACCTCCAGCAGGGACGAAGACTACACCGCTCTCAAACACTCTTCCATCCGAAATTTCCAATCTAACCTCAGTGCTTGCATCAACTTCTCCATAATTCGTGACAATGACATCATACCTGTATAGAGTATCTACAAACACGTGCTGAGGCCCGGTCAGCTCTAACCCAAAATCTGGCAATTTTTCTCGTTCAAAAACTTCAACTTCCACTTCCTTCTCATTGTTATCCTCTTTTTCCTCTATAACCTTATTCTCAGGATCCGCTACAGCTTTAACTATGTACTTTCCAGGTTTTTCGAAATGATACTCGAATTCTATAGTCCTGGTTTTACCCGGCTCAACTAGTTTTACACTAGAGTCGTTCATATAGACTGTTGATGGAGGTCCTTCTTCAGCTTTGCCCAAGATTAAAAGTCTAACTTTGAAGTTTCTAGCCGGACAGGATCCCGTGTTTTCGACTTCAACTTTAAATTTTACTTTTGTACATTTCTCTATTTTTTCCGGAGAGTACGAGATATTCTTGATTTTTAGATCAGGAGCTTTTACCTCAACTTCAACTATTTTCTCGTTATTATCTATGAAAACCTCGTTAAATGGGCCGATTGGATAGATAACCTCGTTGACAACAATCCTTACCTTTACTTTTCCCTTTTCCGTAAATTTACACTTAAAATATACTTTAGCAGTCTCGCCCGGCTTCAACTTAATCTTTAAAGTTTTCTCCTCTATCATTTTGTTGTCCACATAAAGCCTTACATAGGGATTTTCCACCATAGCCCATCCTACATTTCTAATAGTCACCGATACTAGAGTTTCCTCATTCACACATATCTTCTCTGGAAGCTTAACAGATTCTATAATAAGGTCGGGTTTTTCCGGAGGCTTGCCTAGTTGCGGAGTATCTAGAAACTTGCCGTAATCCGCTTTCTGTTTATTTTCATCCTCTTCTACAGCTTTCCTAAAAGCTTCATCCCATCCTTCAGCTGTTAATTCGCTCAGTTTCTGTATGAAAAAGTGTTCGAAAATACTCCATCTACCGTCTTTATCTGCATAAGCTTTTCTATTTTCGTCAGCGGCCGTGACAATTCTATCTACAATCCCCTCTAGGTTTTTTACAAAGCCGCCGCCAAAGCACTGTCCCATCTCTACATAAATATGTATCCCCTTGTCGTGTAGCGGTTTTAGCCATTGGGCTAACTCGTAATCCCATAGTTCTTCGCCATTATAGAGGCATATCGATTCATGAAAAGTGAATTCACTATTCTTGTTGCCGTCATTATCCAGGTCAACGCCCTTAATGATATTATCTCCATCCGTATCTTCTCCGATCACATGCCAATTGCCAGCAGCATCTTTAACTTTAATCTTGTAGCGTCCACCTTCATATTCTATTTTATATTCTTTTTCTCCATCTACGTTAAGTTTAAAATTTTTATAATAATGGTCTATTCCCGTTAAATCACTCTTATCGATTTTAAAGTCTGTTCCCGGATTATTATCC
This sequence comes from Thermoprotei archaeon, assembly GCA_003649235.1. GTDB lineage: Archaea > Thermoproteota > Thermoprotei > Thermofilales > B69-G16 > B69-G16. The sequence continues at coordinate 1,675 of QMRG01000018.1, forward strand.
AAGTTGATACCGAGCTCTGCTTCACTTATCTTCCCGTCACCATTTTTATCTTTGCCTACAGCTTTTAACTTCCATTTGCCTCCTTCAAGCTTCCAAGCCTTATACGTTTTCGTGTGTTCTATGTAATCTATAGACCACGTGCCAGTAGGGAAGTTGTAAACTTTATATTTAGCTTTTAAATGTCGACAGTCTATAACTAGTTCGCTCTCTCTATACTTCTTACCAGGATCCCCATTTCTAGGATCGAGGGGATCGGGTTCACCAGTCAACTTTTTAAGTTTATAAGCCCCCCAAGCATCTCCCTGATTTTCATCGTAGCCGAAGCCGTGATCGGTGACGAATATGTACAGTGTACAACAAGGATCCATTTCTCTTAAGAATTGCTGTATCACGTTTCTGATATTTTCCTTAGTCGCGCTATATTTAACGTCTATGTTTTTGCCGTCTACGGTGAAGTCGTTTCCATCGTAGTATATTATGATTATCTGCTCGTCTTTAAAGCCGAAGGCTTTTAATTTTTCATATTTCTCTTTTATATTCCTCTTGTACCGCGGATGGTTGTTGTGTTTGTCGATTCCGCCGCTTATTATCAAAACTCTATCACAATCCTTAACTTTCCCTTTAAAAGCCTGTAAAAAGCCGCCAGCTCTGAAATCTTCAAAATGGTTAATCTTGGAATACTCGGTTTCCGAAACAATCGTATATTCCTCGACCGTAATGAGGGGTATCTCGTACAGGCTTGGCCCACCGTAGACGTCACTGTACTTCTTCACTACCCCCGTTACTTGAACTATATATCCATCATATTCCTCAGGCGGGATATTCCCGTCGAGTCTTATCCATATGCCGTATAGCAGAGGCTCGTCTAATAATAGCCGTTTATAGTCTAGGATTAAAAAAGATGCTTCGTCTTCACCATAGTACTTTCCATGTCCATAATAACCCGCAACAGTCACTTTCTTACCTACAAAACTATCCAATTCATGATTTAACTTTACAATACTCACCAACTCGTATTCGGGAGGTTTAGCTGGTTGCTGATAGAAGACATAATAATAGAAAGCACTTCCAATGATCCCTACGGCGACTATTAAAAGTAGGATTAGAGCTAATCTCATTTTATCATACTACCTATCGTCTTTTTCGTATATTTATTTATCATCGCGATAAATATCTAAAACTATCAATAAAAATATTTACTTTTTAAAGAAAATCGAAATAAAGCGTTTTAGAGATTATTCTCTACCCTAGAACAGCAACGTTTATTCAAAACCTTAAACACCACAATTATAACCAGTAAAAATGGTAGCGTCATAGCGACTATACATGGCAGGCAAATACCGTTTCCATCATCAATATCCTTTGCCATGCTACTAGTTAAAGAGAGTACTACAGTCTTGCCCGGGTCTATCTCCTCGCCTTGGATAAAGATGATTCCATCAGCTATACCCGTCGAAACCTCTACTTTACCCCATAGCACGTCTATATTAACGCTATCTATTCCCTCCTCTGCTTCAACTTCTACTCTCAAAGGTTTTGGGTCTTTCGAAGGATTCCTTATGGTTAAGTAAAGTCTCGGCCATTCTCCATATCTCTTAATTAATAGACCGGGAGAACTCGCCTTTGTCAACGGTCTCCAACCTGCCTCATGTAAAGTTTTGAAAACTTGAAAAGCTTTAGCCAGAGTTTCACCGTACTCTTCCATAATTTCCTGTTTAGAATAGCTTTCTGCACGTATACTGAAAGCATACCATAAAACAGGAGTGTATCAATGAACTCTTCTATAAGCTCGGGCTTCTCAACTATAGACCAGGTAGCAACTCCTATTGCAATTCTATTTCCAGACATTACCCTTCTATATAGCAGTTCCTCGTCTCCCCAGTTGAAACCTTTATGGGAACACTCGAAAGGCAGAGCATCAAGATAAGGTATGCCGAAATTAGTATAGCCTTCGGCTATAAAATTGCCAGTAAGTCCTGTACCGGGCATGTATTCCTTCATCCACATTTTTAGCCTAGCTAAATATTCTACGGCGGCATAGGATAAATGGACCGCTGGCTTAAACGTGTTCGGATCATAGACTAGATTCCAGTCTAAAGCCTCTATAGCCTCCCTTCTTAAATCTAAACATCCAGTTCTTCCCATAAAATTATCTAATTCAATCCCATCTATAGTCAACCCGTATTTCCCGGCATTTTCTAACGCTATTTTCATGAGGTCCATCGTGTAGTTCCATACGTTATAGCCTGGAATATCGGGATCCGGGTTCATGGGTATTCTAGGCACTCACTCTTCGGGCCTGTAATTAGGACCTCTCAGCAGGCTAGCTACTATCTTATAGCCGTTTTTATCCATAGGTGTTGTGTAGAGCGAAGTTAACGCTTTTAAGCCTTGAGGCGTGTAGCTTTTTCGAGCAGTCTTCAACGATAGATAGTATATACCAGTAGCTAGGCGGAGGTTCTTCTATGGAAACTTTAGTAACTGGCTCGTACTCCCAGGGTAGAATATACTGAGTAATATAAACTCCTGTTTCCTCTAACTCAGCTGCCTGCCTAGCGATGTTCGCATATTGGAAACTACCTTGAAGAAACGTTACCCCATACTTCGAATACTCCCAATTAGCCGATAGAGGAAATTCTATTTCTGTATTAAACCATTCAATATGTTCTTTCATGTAAAGCTCTATTACCTCTCTCATTCTACCTTTCCAGCTATGTAAAATTCAACTTCAACATCAGCTTCTGAATGCTTAGCTTCAGCTTCGGTTAAGCCAATAGGGAAGAAAGCTCCAAATCCTATTTGGGGGATATAGCCGAAAATGCATATTGCTGGCTTATCCAGCGTAACTGCTATGCCTATCGTAGTACTGGAGTTATGGGATATAGAGATGTTGGCAGGTAGCCATTAGAATAAAAATATCGTGAATTAGTTATGATAGCTTGTTTCTTCTCCATTCTCCAGGCGAACTTGAAATTTTAAAACACGTGATTATAGTAAATAACTGGTTTCAATATCTTATCTTCTTCGAAACTTTTCTATCATTTTTTACTGCGTTTATGACAGAGTACTGTAGGAAATTTTTATATATCTTTGTGGGAAAATAATGGTGGGTAATTTAATGGAGGAAATAGTGGTTAAAATTGATAGAAAGGGTAGGATTTTAATCCCCTATAGATTTAGGAAACGGCTTGGATTGAAACATGGATCGAAAATTAAAATGAAAACAGTTAAAGGACGTATAGTATTGGAACCTATAATTCCCAAGTCTATTAAGATTAGAGCCAACCGGAAGTGGGGAGAAGAAGCTTTCTTAGACGCGGGGGAGGCAACGTTTGGAGAATATTGAAAGAAAAATCTGGGATGTAAATATTCTAGCCATATACTTGGTAGAGGATCATCCCGGACACGAATACGTCTCACCAATCGTTGAAGAAGGACTTAGAGGAGCCTATATACCCGTATTACTGGATATTCTCCCAATTAGAGCTTACTGGATTTTAGAAAAGAAATGGAAAATCGATAAGAAAAAAGCAGCGCTAGCAGTATCAGACTTCCTAAAGAAATACAATATTCCAGAATATGTCCCAGTCAAAAAAGAGACAATACTAGAGGCATTTAGGCTATCTGAAAAATTGAGACACGATGTATATGACTGCATCTACCTAGCATTGGCAAAACAAGAAAACGCATCAACAATCATAACAACAGACACAGATTTCCAAAAACTCTGCCAAAAAACAGAACTAAAATACGAAAACCCAATACCACCCAAAATCCTAAAACAATTCCAAAACTACAGACATGAAAATCCCAACTACTAATCCTTATAATTTTATGACTTCCAACATTCACATGAAGTTAACAGTTCTGAATATGAACGCTTACTAGGCATACTCAAAGCTCTACTATCTTCTGTAATTCCGCCAATACTTACAGAGTACGTCATTCTGATATATTACCGCATATGATCCTATCCCCAATTCTCTAGCTCTCTCGTAGGCTTCCCCGTCAATATTAACGGCTATTATGAACACTTTGACCACGGGTTTCCCTAAAACTCTTTCAACAGCTCTAGCTTTATCTGAAAGCATTTCAACATGCTCTATTTCAGCTCTAGACTTAACCTCAATCACATAAACCCTGTCATCTCTCACTAAAACATCAACGTCCACAATTCTCCCCTTCACACCAGTAACGCTATCGTCCATATCCTTAAACCTGAACTTCTCAACCTTACCAGCCCCGATGCCCTTCTTCTCTAAAGCCTCTCTAAATATCTCCAGCACAGTTCTCTTCAAGTCAAAACCCCACCTTCTGTCTATTCCTGCCCAGCTCAATAAACTCTTTCCTTAACTCGCTCATCTCCCTACTCAACTCAGTAAAATCCTCCTTTCACTACAAATTAACAGTATATTCCATTTAAGACTTATCCGCCGCGTCGACTCCCAACAACTTTAAGAATAGTAGATCAATTTGGCCAGCTAGATATAACGAAGAGTATACGAGAGGTAGAAATTTACAGATATCTCTGTCTGCAAAGTATATATACGCACACAGGCTAGGCAATACCTCTTTCAACATCAAATCTAGACTCAATTTCACACAGACACCGACGCCTCAAACTGCTATAATACTATTCAGAAGTGCTTATTATGGCTAATTCAGTTCGCTAAATCTTTAACCTCCTGTTTTTAGGCTTGTCGGTGGTAGAAGAATCTGAAATAGCTTTTTAATATTTCTCGGATTTTCTCAGGGTATTTTCTGAATATTTTGATGTAGACTAGTTATATTGTTAAGAATAGGCTATATAGATATGTAGATAAGTTTATATTACTATATGTCTATGAACTGTTGAAGGTGACATGTTTTGAAGTATACGACTATTAGGATTAGTATTGAGGATAAAAAGAGGCTTGAGCGATTGGCAAAATTGCTTAAATATAGAAATCTTACAGATGCGTTAAGATTTGCATTAAGCGTTGCTGAAAGAGAAATGGATAAGGGGAGGGGGGATTTAGATAAAGTCTTATCCTCGCTAAAACACGCTAAAGATATCGGCAAAACTAGTGCGGAGGATATTGATAAATACCTCTATGGAGGAGAGTGAGTCGATTGACCGTACTAATCGATACAGGCGTATTCTTCGCATTCTATAGTATTAAAGACGAACATCACCTCGACTCTTTAGGCCTCATAGCACACCTTGTTAAGGGTAAATGGGGTAGAGCCTTCATTTCAAACCACATACTAGATGAAACACTTAACATAATCAAATATAGATTAGGACCCGAAGTAGCTAAGGTATTTTTAGAGACGTTTATAGATAGTGGCGTAATTGACGTATTATATACTGATGCAGAATTGGAAATAAATGCCTTAAAAATATTTAGAAAAAACCTATGGAAAAAAGGCTTAAGCTACACCGATGCTGTAACGATAGTCCTTATTAAAAGCCATAAGATAGACTACCTATTATCCTATGATTTAAGATCTTTTAAAGGATTAGTAGAAAATATCATAGGACCAGGATACTGGCATACAATACCTAAAGAAGAGAAAAAGCAAATACTAAAAATAGCTAAAAAATATACAGAATACAGTTACTCTCTAGAATAGCTATTCAAATTCTTAGCTTGTTTAGCTCTATGAGTAGTGATTAGGCAATATTGTCTCTCATTATTTTAAACAGTTTGCTATCTGTTAATCGAGATTTGTTAATAAAGCATTAAGTTAAGGAGAAAGAGATTTAGGAACTGTTCAATTCTAACAACTTATACGCTTATATGAGCTGTTTATGTGAAATTAGGAGTTCGTATTTTAGGCCTTTTTCTTTAAGAAAATTTTTAAATTTCTTATCCATCGTCAATACTTTCATGTTCAGCCTTATAGCTGTTGCATAAAGAATTGAATCAAACATATCCTTCCATCCTAGTCTTGACAATTTATAAACTATTCTTAGGTCTTCTCCGTCTAGCGGTATTAGATTTATCGTCTCTAGGTAAATTATGCTATTTAGTCCTTCAATTGCCTGTTTAGGTATTTTTTCTAATTTTTTCTTTTTAGCCTGCTTAACTATTACCGCGCTAAGCTCTGTAAGGAGTAGTTTTGGATAGAATAGATGATAGTTTTCGAGAATATATTCGAAATCTTCTCTGCTTAATCCTTTTACTCTTAATCCTACAATTGGGAGCAGATAGGGTGTATCTACGATTATGCTATTTGAGTATTTCTTCTGAAATTTCTTCACCAACTTTTTCAACCTCTTCAGGCGTTACCTCGCTCCAATACTCAATTTCTTTTGGAATTTTTTCTATACGTCTCAAAATAAGACTGTTTTCCCTAATTTTTAAAAGTAGTATATCTCCTTCTTCTATACCAAGTTTTTCAACAACCTGTTTCGGCAGGTATATAGCATATTTCTTACCAACCTTAATTTTCAGACTCATCTGACTCACCAGAATAGAATATCAGACTACTTATAATATTTTGTTTCATTACTTCATTATGCTTTAAACTCTTCTTATAAACATTTGGAAAATAGTCTTGGAGATCTAGATGAGTTGAGGACTAGAGCTACTGGTTTAGGAAGTTCAATTTTACCACGGGATGCTGATTTCGAGTAAGCGTTATTAGGGGCTTTAACCTGATGTTAGTGTGGTAAAGAACTCTTTAGCTATTTTCGGTGAAGCTCTTAATAGTGGAGAACCTTTACTAGACGCTATAAAAATGTTTTTCCTATCTCTGGTACCGTTGAAGAGTGTCGTTTTACTGAAGCTTCCAAATAGATTTAAGGCTTATTGTCCTTTAGAAGAGATATTTCCGGCTTGGCGTAATATTCTCCATATATATTATTATAAGGATTATTACCAAGTTTCAGACTTTAAGCCTAAGGAAGGTTGGATTGTAGTTGATGCTGGAGCTTATTTAGGCTTTTATTCTTTCGAAGCTGCACGTCTCGTAGGTTCTTCAGGCTTAGTATTAGCTATAGAGCCCGTAAGAGAGTCTTTTAGATGGCTTGTATCAAGCGTAGAGTTGAATAATTTTGGTAACGTTAAGCCTGTAAGGGCTTGCCTCGCGCCTTCATATGGCGAGAAAACGCTCTATATTCCTGGAAGTTATGTTAATGCGTCTATCCTAAAGAATTATGCAGAATCTTTTGGAGAGATAAGGCGAATTGAGAAAGTTAAGAGTATTAGACTAGGCGATATAATTAGACTTTTTAATCGTGTAGACCTGTTGAAGCTTGATGTTGAAGGCGTTGAGCTAGAGGTTTTGGAAAATTCCAAAGATGTACTAAAGCCTGGTAAGGTAAAGAGGCTTATAGTGGAAGTCCATACTGACGTTGTTAAATCAAGCGAAATAATTGAGGTTCTCGAGAATAGGGGGTATGAAGTAGTTGAATATATCCCCGAAAATGCTCCTTTTCAATCTTTCATCTACGCCTCAGAAACTATAGAAATAGCCGATTTAGAAAGTATTGTAATAGATTAATAAATTTCCATGATTTTCTCTATCGAATATAGCGTAGATTGAAAATGTTCCCTTATTTCGTTTAAAGAACCTCTAAGTTTCCAATAACGTGTTTACGCACTCTGAAATTCTTCAAAATTTCTCTTCTATTAATCAAGAATTAATTTGAATATAGTGTTTGAACCGTTAAAGTTTTTCTAACTCAAGTCTATCTAATTTTGAAGGTATTGGTATGATGAGAGAAGGAAACGTGAAGAAACCTGTTATTATCGGTCTTGGTGACCCATTGAGAGATTTTAGGTTTGGAAAATGGCATGGTTTTGGCTCTAGAAGCATGATGATCGAGGTTTATGTTTTTCCCGATGCGTCTCCTAGGGGGTATCTCATTAGACTATGGAGGTTTTTTGGAGATCCAGCTAATATTAAAGATGAATTTTTAAGAGAACCTTACAAATTTACTTTTATTGTTAAAGACGAGAAGATTACTTATCCTGCTAAGATGTTTAAAATTTCATTTTACCTCTATACTGAAGCTGTATTCGTATCTTATGATGGGTCTATAAGACTTATCGACGAGAATTTAGGCGTAGATGTTGATCTGTCTAAGCTAAATCCTACAAAGACTATAGAAGGACTTTTCGAATAACTCGTTTTCGAAGTATAAGTGTAGGCCATATAAGATGGGAAAACCGAGATAGATCAAATTCATCGATTTCCCCATTCTCCTTAAGAAATTCCTGCCTTAGGACAAATATTAAAAGTTAATTGCAATAAAACTCTAGCCTATATTTCTGCAGGATTTACTACTTTTAATCCTTCTACTTTACCATAGTCTTCATCTACAGAAATTATCATCCTATCCAATAACAGAGCAGTAGCTCCATGTAAAGAATCAAAAAACGTTAAACCATACTTCTCCCTAAGTTCCGAAGCCTTCAACAAAACATCTACCGTTAAAGAAACCTCACCTAAATTCGCCAAATTTTTAAAACAATATAAATCCTCCCTAATATCTTCCTCACTATAACCTCTCGATCTTAAAATCAACTCATACTCCAGATAAGCCGAAGCCGCAACCTTAACATTTCTAATCTTACCCGTTACTATACGATCCATAAGCCTACTAGCAATCTTATGGTATTTATCGAGAACGTTAACAAACGCTATCAACATATCAACTTCTATCACTGGCATCCTCAACCTCTCCAAGCAATAATTCATCAACACTCTCTTCTACAACCTCATAAACCAAACCCGGATCACGATACTTCCCACGAAGAGCTCTATAGGGATTCTTAACCACTCTAACAACTACTATCTTCTTCTCCTCATCCACATCCCAAGCCAGCAAATCCCCCTCTTCTATACCTAAGACCCTCCTAACCCTAGCAGGCACATTAGTCAAAAACTTCTTACTAATCCTACTAAGCTCCATCTATCCACCAAGAATAAAATTAATACTATGAATTTAAATTTTCCTAAGACAATTACCAAGACACAGCATGACACCTAAGAAAAGCTATGTTAATAATTAAGTTCACCAAGAGAATCGATTAATTCTATAAAGCATTATCTGCCTCAAAAGCTCGTACTCGCCATCAAAGTGAAAAATGCTATCCTGAGATTTTTCATAAGGTGATCTAACCCTTTTGAATCTCCTATTCGTAAATAAATATACTTCACGTATACCATTTCTAAGTAAACCCTCCTTACACGAGTAAGATAGCTACTTCTACAGGTGCTTCACGCTGGAAAGATAGGCTTTTTCTTTAGCCACACACACTACGATTAACGTTAGCCACTATAACTCGATGGTTAGGGCAGAAGTTGTTACCCCAGGTATACACCATTCAATCTCTCTTTAACTGCTACTTCGAATAATAGTTTATCACCTGTCAAAAAGGATGCCGCACCTATATACTTTGCTGAAACTACTTGAAGAGCATCTGCTTGATAAATATGGTACTTCTCTACGAGATTCCACGTAGATATCAGAAGCTCCGTCCTTACAGGAATTATTTTCACAAGTTTCAGCCGAATTAACTTAAGAGTCTCGCCAATAAACTGTAAACGAGCCATTTCATAATCCTCCTTCCCCAGCCATCCCCTTCCAAAATACTTGTCGAGCACACCCAGTACCTCGCCTATATTCCAAGCCGAAAAAGCCACCTTCAACTCTCCATTAAGCACTCTCTCATAGAAATCTCCGACCACATCACTACCCGTTTCAAGTACGTATCTTTTAACTATGGCACTCGAATCCAAGTACACTATCAAGTTCTCGAATCCCTCAACTCCCTCAATACTACCCCGGCATCAGTTTTAACTTTAGGCTTTACCGGCTTAACCACGCTAGGGAGTTTCCTACCGGATAGCTCGTCTTCCAGCCAGCTGGCTATCAAAATATCGCCGAGATCTTCTCTAATAATGTCCTCGATAGCCTCGCTAAGCTTTCTTAACCCCCTCTCCACGCCAATCTTAGCCTTAAACTTCTCCCACAAATCCCTATCCACAACGATACTAGTTTTAATTTTACCGCCCACCTTATCACCCTACATAGGGTTAAGAGTATATACCAACTTATAAACCTACTTTGAAAAGGAGAAAGTAATACCAGCATAGCAATTAAGCTATATGAAATCTTCTAGGTTTCGTAGTATAGACATTTAATCTACCGTTTTTGAATCATTTATCAAACCACTCGATAGCAAAAGCGCTTTTTCCTCAATACCCTAGAGTTAATTTCTCTAAAGTTTTAAATATCCGACAACCTAAAGATCCCTATCGGGTAAAGTTTTACGAATTTTCTCTTCTTCCTCCAAAAGCTCTATGATATCTTTTTTAGTAAAACCTAGCTTTTTAAGCATCGCCAACTGTGCTCTACGACTTTTCCACAGCCATTCAACATGCATTTTCAACCATTTCTTATGATCCTTTTTTATCTGATCCACTACCCAATCAACATGCCGTAACATATCCATCCTATTCCTTCTCCTTTCTTCTTCAAGCTTTTTCAAATCAATCTCTACTCCAGCCATTCCATACCAACCCCTAGTTTCTCACACCACATTCTCAACTCTCCTAAATCGAGAAAATTCTCGAAAAGCCTATAGAGAAATCTAGCATCCCCAATATCCTTATCCGAGCCCAACCAAAGCTTATACGCTATCTGTAGTTCCAATGGTGATATCTTAATAGAACCTTTATCGCCTATCAAAACTGTATAGAAATTATCTAACACGTACTCCTCTAGAGTATTCGACGCTTTCTTAAACTCAATATTAGGAAGCAATACGCCCTTTTTCACGAATCGAGGCTTATAACCAGCCATAAAATATTCGTTATACAATTTTTTAACTCCCTCTTCTATGGAAATATCCACTTGTAAAGCTTCAAAACTCTTCTCGATAACACTCCTACACAACATTCTAAATCTTACAAAATCCATCTCCTCCACAACAATATCTACATCATCAGTCCTCCTATTCCTACCAAACAATATAGAAAGATATCCGGCTACAACAGCATATCTAACATTGTGAACATTTAGAACTTCAGAAAAATCTAAAATCAACTCATCCTCAGGACCCAACTCCTCTTTTTCTAGAAGAATCAGCCTATCCTCCCTATTTAGAAAAAGAGCATTCGTAACACTAACAAACTTTCTCCCTCTAAAACGACTCCACATTTTCTCCAAGATATCTACATCCAAACCCCTAATGAATATATCCTCAAGGCAAAAACACGGCTACAACATTATAAACACGTATTTTCCACCTCAACACCTATTTAACCTCCTACATCAATTTCAATTCTTTCATTAGCAGTCCCATACATTTCTAACTTTGGCTTGACAGAGTACTTATAAGCATCCCTTAATACCTCTGAGTTTACCAATTTATAATCTGAAGTTATCTGCGAGCCATTCTTCAAGCGACTTCCCAGATTCATCGAGATTAACGTTCTTAACAGCAATCTCGAGCTGCTTTTCTAACGGATCGAACTCATGCCATTTGCCACTCTTTATGTCGATGTAGAAAAGCCGTATGTTAAGTATATCAATACTTCCATCTGGCTTATCAATCCTTCCAAGCTCTCTTTGCTTCATCAGGAATTCGATGTGCAGCTTAAGGACCATAGCATAAACGTACTCCTCACCCTTCACCTTATCATAGCCCTTACTATAAATAACGATTTCAACTTGCTCTATAGCAGTCCTAAAGTCCTTTGGATACTTTTTGATCAACTTAGGAACGAACTTCGTAAGTAAAGTGCCGATGTGAACTTGTCTGCTGCTCAAACCTTCAATCATCTCCGGGTTCTTTTGTATGACCTCCAAAAAGTCTTTTAAACCGGTATCGTAAAGTTCTGGTAGGAGCTTATTATTGCCGTTGTAAGCTATTAGCATGTCTACGTAGGCTATGCTTGCTTCTTTCAACTTTTTAAAGCTGTTGGTTGGGTCGAAGACGTTGGGGTCTGCGCTGTTGTTCTTGCCGTCTCTATCCCAGTCTCCAGTTGCGATGTTTTCTCTTTTTAGGTCTACTCTCCTAACTAGTGCTTTGAGTTCGTAATCTTCTAGATTTGATAGCTTGTATACGAATCCCCCTATTTTTTCGGGGTTTTGTATGGCATATTGGAGTAATTGCTCGGTGACTATTTTTGCTATATACTCACTATGATAGAGTTTTAAGATTTTTTCCTAGAGAGTGAAGGCTAGTTTTGCCGCGTCTAATTTTTCGATATCGTTTGTGTCGACGCCATCGCTGAATAAATTCTCAACGAATTGGATGAAGGTTTTTGGTTTCTATGTTCTGTGGATAGATTTGCTATACACGCTACTGCTTCTAGGGCTTCTGGTGGAAGCTTGCCTTTACATTTTTCATCTAATTTGCCGATAGTTTGAAAGATAGACTCTATGTATAATATTCCCTGTTCTAATGCTTCTTTTTTGGCTTTATCGGGTATGAGAGGATTTCCGCCTATTTCCTCTTCTGTTAACGCGCCGCTTGTTAGTTTAACTTGTACGAAGCCGTCGCCGTCTATATCGTTTATCTCGTCGATTTCGCTTTGAGATATTTCTCTATCTTCGACGTGCTTTTTGATAATTTCTTCTAATGTTTTAACTTCTTCAAGAGATATTTCTACGAGGTCTCCGGGTTTGATTTCGGCTTTTTCTCTAATAGTTTTAGGTATTGCTATTCTGCCTTTGCTATCTGTTTTGACTACGGCTTTCATATTCTCATTAATATATAATATTCTCACTTATTTCTATGATTTCAAAATTTTCAGGATTACTATTCATTTTATATAAAATTGGCAAGGATAGCATTTAAATACTTTTGTTGGATTAGTTAAGAAGGCTATTTTGCCTAGCCTTGCTTCCTAGCTTAATTAATTTTAAATTTGCTGGTGATGGTATGAAGTTAACTGTGGTGATACCAACTAAGGGTGGATACTATAGGGAGAAATCGCTCACCTATACTCTTCAATCCTATCTACATCAGGACAGGTATAACTGCGACTTAGAGATCTTAGTAGTTATCGACGGTAAAAACTGCGAGGATACAGAGCGAGTAGAGGATATAGTTGAAAGATTTAAAGTTTGTAGTTCGTTAAAGATAGAGTCTATCGTATATTATGGGAGTAACCCTGTTTGGGGAGGTATAGAATACCTTTTCAAGAACACGGATTATGTGTTGATACAAGGCGACGACGAGTTAGCGGCTAGGACGAAGATAAGAGTTCTGGAGAGAATAATGGAAGAGTTTAGAGATTGCGTCCTTCAACTGCCTGTCTTCGAAAGGACGACAGAGCCTAGATTTATGCCTAAGAACATGATAGGTCAAGTTAATAAATATGGAATTACCTCTAACTTCGATGCTCTTCCAGAAGATTATTCAGAACCTTTTGAGATTCGCAATTTGGCTAGTAATAGAGTCATGCCTATAGATGTAGCTTCTAAGTATAATCTCGAGAATGTATATTTATGGAGAGGATATGGAGTAGAGACTTTTCTCGCTTTTCTCCTTAATAGAGATAGGGTTAAGATGTACTATGTACCGAGGATTGAAGTCGCGAATCTTCATTTACAGGCGGGAAGGTCTTTTTGGACTGGACAGTTGAACGAAGCGAATTACTTTGCTTCCAGAAAGGAGTTAGAGAGAATGATATTTGAAGTATCTTTAGATTTTCATGCAGTTGAAAGCGAGATACTTAGAAAAGCTTTAAGCAGATTAGCGAATTTTACATATATAGCCTGGATGTTCAACGATGTCGAGCTCATCCATAGAATTCTCAGGAATTTGATAGAAGGAAGAGGGTATTTCAGTAGATTAAACAGCAAACAGAGATTTAAATTATTACAAAAAGCTAAAGAAGTCATAGCTAGAGAATACAATATATTTAAGCTTAAAGAAATATTCAAGCACTATGAGATTACGCTAGGAACTTTTCATTCACCGTAATAGTCTTAAATAGAGCATCTTTTATTAGAAATTTAAGAAATTATATTAAAATTTCAATCGACTTGAAATATCTTAGACAACAATTCTCTTTTTAAAATTGGAGCATCATAATTTTCTCTAGGAATCATTCTCCTAGCCTCTCCAGAACACTGGTCTATACAGAGTCCACAACCCATACATTTATCGTTTACAAAGGCTTTTCCATCGCGTTCTTCCACAGCGCCAAAGCTACATATTTTCAAACATTTACCGCATTCATCTATTCCTAGGCATTTATCCGGATCAACTACTGCTCTGTAAGGACCTGGATATATTCCTTCTCCCACTTTCATGTATGCCCTTGTGGGTACGCAGTATTTTGGATCACAGTTGCATATTACGAAAGTCCAAGTTCCTTTGTTTAAACACGCGAAGATTTCATGAACAAGCCCGTATTTTTCAAATTCCTTTAGTAATTTTAAAGCCTCTTCCGGAGTTAGCTCTCTATACTCTTCTTCGAGAACTTCCTTGTATATCTCAGCACCATAGAGTATAGTCAGATCAGTGATGTAAGGTTCTTCTTTAACTCCTAGAGCCTTTTTGCACACGCAAGGTCCTATAGCTATATGCCCGTTCTCCGACTCCGCGACTTTCCTAATAATCTTCTCCACTACCTTATAGTTTATAACTACTCCATGAGGGAGGAACCAGAGCATCTTCGCTAATGCTTTAAACATAGCTCTTCCGAGCCTGTTCTCTGTAAAGAACTTCGATTTAACGAGCAAATCCATAGTTTTTAAAATCATAGGCTCGGATATCGCGTATAGCTTATGAATAGATTTCTGAATTTTTGATTCCTTAACTATCGTTCCATCTTCTTTTATAATGTGGAGCAGAGGCAATAAAGCAAATACAAAGAGAATGTATAGCATTTTAACACCTCTATATTCTATTCTTTTCCTTCTTATATCTTTGGTCGTTGAAACTTAGAATATTTATTTCGGATTTTAATTTACCTTCGAAAATTGGTGTTTGCTTAGAAAAGAAAAGGCAAAAATTAGAATTTTATGTATTTACTCTTAGGGGCATTACATATAGGGCATCTATCCGGAGGCTCTTTACCGACATAGGTATGGCCGCATATAGGGCAAACCCATATATCTCCTTCTAACGGCCAGTCTTTTCCTTGATCCACGTACTCTTTCGCTTCTTTATACAGTTTAGCGTGTATCTTCTCCGCCTCGTAGGCCCAAGAGAAACTTCTTTCAGCAGCTTTCTCTCCCTGGAATTTGGCAGTCTCAATGTAAACTGGGTACATCTCATCTACTTCGAACTCTTCACCTCTGATGGCTAGTTCCAGGTTTTTGGATGTAGAACCCGGCCCAAAAGGAGCACCGGCAACTACTTTAGCGTCTACATCTAAATCTTTAAGCTTGTCATAGTGATTTCTTGCGTGTACCTGCTCAGAGTAGGCTATAGCCTTGAAAAGCCTAGCCACCATGGGAAAGCCTTCTCTCTCAGCTATTTCCGCGAAGATTAGATATCTCATATGAGCCATAGACTCTCCGCCATAAGCAGACATTAAAGCGTCTTTAGTCATCGATTTTGGACTTTTTGATTCGCTTTTCATCTGAATTATCCCCATTATTTTATCTATTATTTTTGATTTATAAAAATTTTTGATTGAATATTTGAACTAAAATAGTTTGAATTTAAACGATAGCTTGAGCTATACTTCTTCAAAAAGTTTTTTGAAAAAAGACTGTAGTTCTATAAGTTCGCTTGGCAGAGGATTTCGAGCAATCCACTCGTCAACCCATATTATTTTACACTTTTCCATTTCGAGAGTATAAGTGAAATAATCGGCAGCTCCATTTTTAGCTTCAAAAGTTTCTCCACAGTAGGGTAGTATTTTTGAGACTTTAACCTTCAATTCAGAGAAGGTATCTGGTGAAAGTTTTTTCTCTAATGAAATTCCCTCTTTCTCAGCGATGTAAGATACTCGGCCATCACTATAAACTATAATTTCTTCGCGTTCTCCTATAATTCCTCCAGTCCTATAAAATTTGAGTATAATTTTAGATGGATAGTGCGAAAAACCTGACAAAAGGATCACCACAATAGCTATGAAGAGTATTATAATAATAGCCGTACTTGTTAAGCGCACAATTTCTTAAATTTACTGGCTATAATAAAGTCTTTCGTCCTTAGAGAAAATCAATTAAAATATTGTAGAGATTTCTACTTCTAGATATTTTTATATATTAGTAATAATTCTCTCTACTAGATGAAAGACGAGATAGTTAAAGTTACTAGAAATTATCAAGTAACAATTCCAGCATCTGTCAGAAAGAAGGCAGAAGTAAAGGAAGGAGATTTAGTTAGAGTATACTATGATGAATCCGAGAACGTTATCAAGATTTGCAAATATAAAAGAAAAAGGTTGACTATAAAACTTGGCAAACCGCTTACAGTTGAAGAGATGGAGGAAGCTGTGGAGGAGGCTTTAGATGAAGCTCTTACTTGACACTAATGTCTTAGTCTACGATACTGTAGAGGATTCTCCACAACACAAGCTAGCCGTCAAGATAATAGATAATGCGGGAAGTCTCTATATAACCTCGCTCGTAATCTTTGAATACTTATGGATTTTATTAAAGAAATTGAATCTAAATCCTGAATTTGCTAAGATTAAGTTGAGAGAATATTTGGAAGATCCTAGAACAATCTATGTATGTGAAGACCTCGACTTGCTAGAAAAAGCATTGAAATACATGGTAGAAGATAGAAGCCCGCCACATGAGCTAAACGATTATATAATATTATGCGCAGCTGAGACACGGAACGCTACATTGGCGACTTTCGATAAAAAACTAGCTAAAATAGCTGAGAAAAGAGGAGTAACCACAATACCTTAACGCATATAGGCAATTGTGTAATTCTATTATTAACGACTGGATAGAAGCTTGGATAGGTATTGTGATGATTACTGTACTGCTTAGAGAAGAATTAAGCGTTAAATAAAGATTCAATTAAGGAGTTATATCCGCTTTTCTCAACAGGTTTGCGTTAGTTACGACTGAGACTGAGCTGAAAGCCATACAAAGCTCAGCTACTACTGGATGAAGCATGCCCAGAACGGCTAAGGGTATAGCGATAGTGTTGTAAAGAAATGCCCAGAATAAGTTCTGTTTTATCTTCCTAAATGTGGCTTTCGAAAGCTTTATAGCGGTAACTAATTCAGTTAGGTCTCCTCTCACGAGTATTATATCACCAGTTTCTACCGCTATATCTGTCCCAGTTCCGATAGCTATTCCCACGTCGGCCTGAGTCAAGGCAGGCGCATCGTTTATTCCATCTCCGACCATAGCAACTATCCCATATTTTTCCTGAGTCTGCCTTACGATAGACACTTTTTCATCAGGCATTACCTCGGCGTAGACCTCGTCTATCCCTAGTTGTTTTGCTATTACTTCAG
>QMRG01000019.1 GCA_003649235.1 Thermoprotei archaeon
AATATGCCGTTTAATTGAATATGATGGAGAATTCAAAATGCTCGTAACCAAAGGTGAAATTAAACAAAGCGCAGACAATATTCGAGGAGCCTGGAGCTGGGTTGAAGTCCCAAACCTAAAGTTTCTTTACAGGGTGCTTGTAGAAGAAGGCTTCATCCACCATGCAAGCATGATACATGGAGATTATACGGAAGCCATAATAGATGCATGCAGGCTTCTAGGAATAGAGACAATAGTAGTCTAAAGCACCAACTTTTCTAATCCCCAGCAATTCAGAAGCGCATGCATCAATAATTCCCCATGCCCCATGTCAAAGCATAAAATTTAATAAGTCAAATTCAACTTATTTCATTTTGGCGTCTGCCCTGGTAGTATAGCCCGGCCTAGTATAGGCGGCTGTCGCCCGCCTGACCCGGGTTCAAATCCCGGCCAGGGCGCCACTTCTTAGGTCAAATTCCTCTCCATTTTTGATGCTCTTCATTGTCTTTGCCTAAAATTCACACATATAGATTAATTCACCATTTTTCACCGATTAAACAAATTCCTCATCCTTGGAATGAAATCTGTGATGAAGAGAGCTTTTGCTATCCCATAGCTGTGCGTCGAAAGCATTGTAGCGATTAGAACCCTCTTTCTTCAGAAGCATAGCGTCAGCCATTGCTGACAAAGATGGTATTAATATCGATAACTGTGCCACCGTCCTCGTTAATATGCAACCTCTTCTTCAGTACGCTGGGATATTAAGTGCACAGCTAAATATCCAGTTCTAGTAGAACATCCAGATTTTCTTCAACAACGCTGATTTTGGCGACGATAAGGATACTGAAAACAAGCTAAAGAAGCAGTAGGTGCATATCATTGATGAGGATGGAAATCCAACTCTGCAAAGAAAGACTCTATGCGTCAGTTGATAAAGAGAGATCATACTCGCTCTAGGCGTATGACAGTAAAGAAACGCTTAGATTAACTATATTCCGGAAAGATGGCGCACATGAGTATCTTCTAATCCTGAATCCTTACACCAGTTTATCCCTCAAGAAAGATTCATCAGTATATTTGCGCTATCTCTTGAATCTTTAAATTGAGAAATATTTTAAGGTAGGATATTAAAGGACTTATGGAAAAGGACGAAACCGAAAGCAGACAAATTTATTCAAATTTCTGACATGCATGTTAAGTGTTAAACGCGTTTAAATTCTTATATATTGGTGAAGCCTAACATAGAATATGTAGAGGGGAGAAAAATGAGTGGAGGAAAGCAGATTAGTGAGCAGG
This sequence comes from Thermoprotei archaeon, assembly GCA_003649235.1. Lineage (GTDB taxonomy): Archaea > Thermoproteota > Thermoprotei > Thermofilales > B69-G16 > B69-G16. Next base: position 1,276 of record QMRG01000019.1, read on the forward strand.
AGGCATTACCAAAAGCTTCCGTTCGAGGCTGGGTTTTCGCCATTGTCTTTAGCTTCTTCATAGCAGTATTTAGTATGATGATGATATATTTTGCTCCTTGGCCTTATGTAGAGTCGGTATCTGGAGCTGCGGGGCATCCTCCAGAATGGAGACAGTGGTTTATCAGAGGCCTCTTCCTCGTTATTGTTCCAATGTTGATTCTCTCCTATATACCAAAAAAGGTACATAAACTATCATCTAGAGATCTTGCTTTGATCTACATAGGTGTCATACTGGCGTTTGCATTCACAGGAGCCACTACAAGACATGAGCACTCTACCATCGCTACGGGCTTGCAGGGAATCTTTTATGAGTTAGCAGATCATATACTGCGCCGAGGCTATGATCAAGAATCCATGATATCCGCTTATGCACCTTTCGTTCCACAGCTCGAAGACATAAGAGACATGTGGCACTATGATCTACAAAGGAGAACAAAACTTAGATCAATAACCGAACCAGTTTCCATTGATTGGGGAGCCTTTCTGCCACCAGCACTTAACTTCTTCTTCTTCACTTCAATTGATGTCTTAGCACTTATGCTACTAGCATGCCTAATAAAGAGACAGTATATAGATGAGGAGCATCTGCCATTTCCCAACACTATGATGATACTACAATGTATTCGATCAGCATCGGGGGAAGAAGCCCCTAATGTTTTTAAGAGTGTATGGTTTGGAGCCGGAGTTCTGCTAGGGATAGTTCTAAAGCTACCAGACTGGATCTACATGGCTTTCCCATATGATGTAATCCTATATAACCAGCTCCGAGTTTTCAATTTGATACTTCCAATGATTCCAATAGGTATATCTATCTTTCAGCCTGCCACAATAGGTCTAAGCCTAATGATACCTATACAAGTGATGATCAGCTTTTTCATCACATGGTTTGTCTTTGACGTCATAATAGTTAACGCTGTCGCACCGTTTGTAGGCATAACCATCGAACCAGGAACCACAATGAATACCTACCATAGTATTGCTGTAGGAGACATAGCAGGACCAAACGCTGGTGGCTTAATATGGACTGTTCTAGGAGCGGTCATAGCAGTTGCGTTATGGCCGATAATAAGAAACTACAGAGGCTGGGTAGCATCTTTTAAGGCAATATTCAAACCCGACCCGGAACTAGATGCACGGTCACCGCTTCCCCACAGATGGCTTTGGGTCGGCTTAATAGTATTATTGGTGCTTGAAATCGCTTACTTCGCTGCTTTAGGAGCTTGGATACACGCTCTACTATTTGCCCTTCCCTTCTACCTACTAATACACATAGCTTGGATGAGAACAGTCGGCGAAGCTGGAGCGTATAACGGTATGCCCGGCGGCTTCTCAGGTGAGTTTAGCGATGTCTTGGACAACTCAGCTATTACTGGATGGGGTAGGAGTTTTGTAAAAGCAACAGTAGGTGATCCTTCAGTCTATGCTCCAGAGGTAGGTTTTAAGGGGACGTCTAGAAGACACTTTATGACCTTCCTAGCTCCAATATGGGGACAGAACAACTTCCTTCCGAAGGATAGAATGCCTACGGGCTACCTTCTAGAAGCCTTCGTAATCGCGGAAGCAGTTAATCTCAGAAGCAGGGACATACTCAAAATGGCTATTATAGTAGCTCTCTTTACATTACTCGTATGCCCACTAATTCCAATATGGCAAGCTGCTACATGGACTGTACCTAACTATCTAGAGGTAGGCTACGCGGAAGCCTACAGACACTTCGGAGTACCACATATGGCACAGATAAACTCCTACTACTATCCGAGAGCTTGGAGAGGCTTTTGGTATGAGAGCTACGGAAGTAATGAAGTCGATCTGCAAGTTCATACAACGTTGCTATGGTTCTTCCCTGGACTCATAGGATCGCTTCTCATATACTTCATTAGATCTAAATTCCCATCATTCATATACAATCCAGTGGCGATGATTCTATGGATAATGCCACAACCACTCTCAGACATATGGTTTCCAATGTTGCTGGCTTTGGTGATTAAATATGTTGCAATAAGGTATAAAGGAGCAAAGTTCTTCGAAGAAAACTTGATTCCTATGGCGCTAGGAATGATATTCGCCTCAGGACTCTGCTATGCTGTCCAAAGCTTAATGATGGTGTACGTTTCCTTAACCACCGCCCCAACGTAAAAATGCGCTAAACCATAATTCCAGACTCCTTCCTTTTTTATTCTGTGCTTTTTGAATACTAAAATGAAAAAAGAGGGATAGTGGTGCTTCGTTCTCTATCAGATCGATAAGCTCGTTTGATAATTGACGGCTTATCTAATTGCGACATAAGACTTTTATTAAATCTTGCTTTACATAATTAAGTGGCTAGATATGCCAAAGGATCTTTCATCCATGCTTAAGATATATGGTGTAATCATTGTTCTCCTCAGTTTTTTAAATGTATGGATGTTAATTAGTATGAACAATATGCAGGCCAAACTACTTCAAAGTGAAAAGAAGGTTCGCATGCTGGAGGAGAAAATCGAGATGTTAAAGTCCGGGAAGATGGTTATACCAATAGAGGCACGTAGCTTAGTCATAGGGGTGAGTGGAAATAGATTTACCTTGAATGGTAGACCCATATTTCTTTTGGGTATAAGCGCGTTTGATGCGATTGGTAAAATGAAGGATGAGGATTTAGATGAACTAAGAAGACTAGGTTTTAATCTTATAAGAGTATGGGCAGACTGGAGGGAAAACACTATTTTTAATCCTGATGGAAGTATAAACTTTACTAAGCTTAATGAACTTAAAGCTCTCGTGGAGGCGTGCGCGAAAAGGAGAATCGTTGTAGATTTGGCTCTCTTCGACTCTTCATTAACCTTTGGCGATGATCAAGCGAAGAGACGTAAGGCTGCTGAGATACTGACTAGAGAGCTTCTGGGCTTCAGAAACATGATTTTCGATGTCATGAATGAGCATGATCATTCTGGAGCGACAATGACTCATGAAGAAGTTAAAGAGATAAGAGATATAATTAAGTCTATAGATCCCAACCGCGTGGTAACTGTTTCCAGCTGTGAAGAACACTTAATTACATCGAAAGGAGAACTCGTTGAACAGAATATTTTGGAAGAAGTTAATGTTGTAAAGGTTGATGTCTTAACACCGCACCTACCTCGTACAGAAGATTGGTGGAATCAGACAGCAAGACGAGTACAGAAGATTCGCGGATTCTTAAACTCAATTAACAAGAGTCTTCCAATATATTTACAGGAAGAAAATAGGCGGGGATGGGGTGGTTTCTGGCCGACTAAAGACCAATTCCTTACAGCATTGCGTCAAGCATATGAATCTGGTGCTGCCGGATGGGTTTTTCATACAGATGCTGGTTTTGACCTCTCATCGGGAAGCATATTCACATTTTTAGATGATGTAGAGAAAGAGGTAGTTAAGGAGCTTAGATCCGTCATTTCAGATGATCTCTAATAAATAAACTTATTTTTCGAAGGAAATCTCCAGCAAACTTAGAAAAAGATTATTTTCAAGCAAATATAGGGGATAAAAAGCAGTAAAACCAATGTAAGCTACTAGATGCAGAAAAATTTTTATCCTTCTCACCCTTTCTTAAGTAATATAGTGCATTGCAAAAATAGAAGGAATGTGAACGTATTGAAAGCTTCACGAAAGACCTTAATCATAACTGCAACAATATTCATGATTATTCTTTTTCAAAATTATTTTACTTTAACTGCAAAGGCCGAACCCTCGTTTAATTTACCTTTCGACTACGCAAAAATCGTTAACAGACTAAATATTGAGAATATTAAGAGACATGCAAAATATCTCTCAAATCTCGGCTCAAGATACACTCTCTCAAGAGGTTACGAAAAGGCAGCTCAATACATTTACGAGGAACTAAATAAGACATTAGATAAAGTGTGGTTCCAACCATATAACGGAACCTTTTATGTAGATTATGGAGCGAACCTAACTATGCCTAACGGCACAGTATTAACTTTATATCCTCTATTACCTAACGGCGTAGTGCCTGTAACCACTCCACCTGAAGGTATTAAGGGTAGACTCGTGTATGTTGGAGATGGAAATCTAGAAGAATTAGAAGGTAAAGAAATAAACGGAAGCATAGTTTTAATGAATTTTAACACTAACAGTAAATGGTTGGATATAGCTAGGTTTGGGGCTAAAGCCGTCATATTTATTGAGCCAGATTTCACTGTTAGAAATGAGGCTGAACAAAAGAGACTATATGAAATACCTTTCAATTTCCCAAGGTTTTATATCAAAAAAGAACTCGTACATGAACTTCTAAGTATAGAGGGCCAAGAGGTTACAATTAAATCTACGTGTAGATGGGAAAATGGGGAGGCAAAAAATATCGTAGGATATTTACTTGGAGAGGAGGAGCCGGAGCACGCGCTGGGAATAACAACGTATTTTGATTCTAACTCAATAGTTCCATCCATTGCTCCAGGAGCAAGCGAGAGTCTAGGGGTTAGTCTTATGCTTGAAGTAGCCCGCCTATTGGCTGAAGAGAGGCCTAAAGTAACCGTTCTGTTTGTGGTTTTCTCTGGTCATCATCAAGGGTTATGGGGTGCTAGAGAATGGGCTTTTCAGATGTATTACAAAGGTTACGCTGAGGAATTAGGATTCAAAGTACATTTCTACATAAACCTAGATATAAACACCGATACAGACAAGGTCTTTCCTATTGCAACTGGGGGATTCTACTACATCTTTCAACATGAAGGAGGAATTTTATCTATGATGCCATACGAGGGACTTGCCCCGCCAGTAACCGATGGTCTAGAGTTATTTCTTAAAATCATTGATCAATGGGAGAAGCAAACTGGAAGAGATTACGGAATATCGGAAATCGACTTCAGAACCGCATTTCTTTCAGAAATGAATGGTCTAGCGGAACCGATATTCTTCAAGTGGTATGATCATGAAGTCTTGGGTCATACGACTGTGAAATCAATCTCCCTTGCCACCTATAGATCCTGGCATACATTATTAGGCACTCCTTTGGACGAGTATGAGCAGCTCAACTTTAACAACCTAGTTCCTCAAGCTGAATTTATATGGGCCGTTCTTTACTCCTTTGCGAATAGCAACTGGATTCTATTTTTCCCCGTTCCTGAAGACTTTCAAAGACTTAGAAGTGAGGCTAAATTAATTGATGTAGAAGGGGAGGTTTTAGAATGGAATGAAAGAGAAAACTGGTATATGCCTGTTTCGGAAGCAATTGTGTTATGTATAAGAACACAAAACTATGATGGCGCTCTTCCAAGGCATCCTGCATGGGTAGTTAAGACTGATAAAAATGGAAGGTTTTCGGTACATCTTGTTCCAGGAGCGCCGGAAAGAGTAGGTAAAGAATATGGTAGCTTTATTTGGTTAGCTTATAAATTGGATTCTTACGGCAACATTATTTATGGGCCTGACCAAGGTATATACGCATTTCCCGGTTTCAATAGGCTAAAGCATCCTAGCGAATTGAAAATAGCTGTCTTTAACTGTTCAACAATAGTTATGTTTAATCCTATAGATCCCCAAGTTATGGATGTAGAGCCTGAGTATCCGATTTTCATGACAATCAATGATATAAGATCGCACTTAACTTTGAAATCAAGGGGAACGCAATATGAATATGCGCCAGGAGGATACTTCATTGCTATAGCCTATGTGCCCCCAAACGTTCCAGTGGAGATCCTTGTTCAAAACGCGTATTCCGTATTAACGCCTTTTGCTGTTTTGACGAATTCGACGAAAGATAATCCCATGGGCGTTGGATATAAATTGAAGAGGGGGCAGCAACTTACTCTAATAAATACTCAGCTGATTTTCGCTAGAGATCTCTATTGGCTGACAAAAGTACGAGAGGAGGATCTTGTCGCAAAAGGAGTATCCGTAGATACTGTTTTAGGAAAAAATGCTTTAACATGGATAAATAGGACGTATGCTGCTCTTAGAGACAAAGATTACTCATTAGCGCTTTCGTTCTCATATAAGGCATGGCAAGCCTCTAGGAATTTCTACCTCGGTATTGAGACGAAAAGAAGAGAGACCGTTAATACTGTGCCCTTCTTCGCTTTCCTTTTAATTCCCTTTGCATACTTTATTGAGAGGCTTCTCTTCAGCTTTTCAGGATATAGAAGGCTTATGTGCCTAATAGCCATATACTTCTTAACACTAACAGCCTTCTTAGCATCTCATCCAGGCTTTCTCTTAGTGGTCAATCTAGGTATGACTCTAATAGGATTGCTTGGAATAACGATCTCAGCGATTCTCTTTGCATTCATAGCTAGAAGAACCTCTGGCCTATTGAGGGAGGTAAGGAAAGAGGTACTTGGACTTCATTGGGTAGAGATAGATCGAGGAGGCGCCTTTATTCAAGCCTTCAGCTATGGTATAGGGCATATGAAGAAAAGAAAGCTCCGAACATCACTCACGCTCGTTTTACTAGTAATCATAGAATCATCTCTCGTGTCATTTCTATCAATGAAACCGTTACAGACAATTACTCCAATAGAGCAACCAATTTCTACGGAAGCCTTACAAAAATTCAGAGAAGGAATTCTAATGAGAAGACCTGAATACGGGCCTCCAATCCTAGGAACTGGCATAGGGATAGACGCCATAAGATTTCTTAAGTATTTATATAGAGAAGACGCCATGGTTGTTCCAAGGATGTGGCTTTGGCCTCCAATAGAGATCAGCCGTAAGGAAAGCGTGCTTAAACTCTACAATCCTGTGAGCGGTCAAGTCTATACTAAAATAAGGGGTATTGTGGGCCTAACGCCAGAAGAGGCAGAGATAACTAATATTACTGTTTCGATATTAAATGGAAGATGGATAGCGGAATATGACACTTGGTCTATAATTATACCCGATACTGTAGCCGATGCGTTAAATGTTAGTGTGGGAGATAAGGTTTCACTCGCTGGTATACCCTTCAGAGTAATAGGAACCTTCGATCATCTAGTTTATGATCAATTCATTGATATCGATCAATGGCCGATAAGTCCACCTGATTTTAGTGAAGCTGGCGTGCCTCTCTGGTCTGAAGAAACGGTCATAATACCTCTACAAACATGCCTTAGTCTAGCTCAAGTATCCTATCAGTCTAATAAACCTCAAGCCTTCATTGCATCCTTGGCGATTAAGCCGAAAGATCCTTCACGAACTCTAGATCTGGCTAAGGAAATTTTTAAGAGTTGCAAGAGATATGAGTTCTTTGTAGTCGCAGAGAAAGAAAACGCAAAAAGGCTGTTCCTAATATCTCAGCTCTCTATAGTAACGGTTACGGGCTTTGAATCTATGATACCTGCTTTAATAATCTCCGTCCTATCAATATTAAATTTAATGATGGGAGTAGTATATGAGCGGAAAAGGGAGATTATGACTTTAAGCTTAGTAGGACTCTCGCCCCTTCATGTAAGCGCAATGTTCCTAGCGGAACCTGTGATCTTAGGTATTATGGGAGGCATTATAGGCTATATTGGAGCTGCGGCTATAATAAAGCTGATGATAAATCTAGCTCCATCAGTAGGTTTGATTATACCTCCAGTAGATTTCTCCAGCGTATGGGCCGCCGTAGCTGTAGCAACCGTTATAGTAGCTCCTTTGGGATCAAGCATATATCCCCTGATCACGGCATCGAAACTTGTGACTCCTTCCCTAATGAGAAAATGGGAGATGCCTACAAAACCGAGAGGTGACCTCTGGGAGATACCTCTCCCATTCGTAATAGGATCACGGAAGGAATCAAGAGGCATCATCAACTATCTTTATGAATTCTTCGAGGCGCATGCTTCTCCTACATCCGAAGACTTTGTCGTTGAATCTCTTGATAAGAAAGAAGAGACTAGAGAAGGAGCCGACTTCTTTATCTTAACAACTAGAGTTAGGTTGACTCCTCAGGAACTTGGTGTAGTTCAAAATGTAGATGTAACTATTAGGGAAACAGAGCCTGGTGCTGGACTCTTCAACGTCGCACTAATAATTCGCAGATTAGGAGGCTCCATGAGGGACTGGACTTACCTTAACAGAAAATTCGTTGACGCCGTGAGAAAGCAGCTGTTCCTGTGGAGAAGCCTAACCAAAGTGCGAAAGCTAAAGTATGAAGAAGGGGTGTAAGTATAGTATAGGAAGGTGATTTCAATGTCAAAAGAAGAGATTTATCCTCCTCCCCGAAGCGGACTAACAAAGAGGTCATTCCTAGTTCTAATGTTTTCGCTTCTAGCATTTACGCCTGCGGTGATATGGCATTATCTCGCTACTGGATCAACTTTCCGGATAGGATGGGTAACTTTCTTCCTCTTCGCTGAAATTTTAGCCTTTTTTGGTATGCCACCGACTTCCGCCGAGGGAGTTGTACTTGTAACGATTTCTGGACAATTAAAAATGCTTTTCTTAATTTTCACTACTTTCATTTACAGAGAATACTATCTACATTCACCAGTTGCCAAAATGTTCAATACTGTTCCCCACATTCCAGATTGGTGGGTAGCTAAAAGCCCCGAGGTCTGGATGACTAGAACATTCCTCCATCCTGACTGGCTGATCCCGCTTAGTATAGGTATAGGTTTTAATCTGCTTACTCTTCTCTCCGATATTATGATGGGGCTGTTAACTAGAGAACTCTATATCGAAGTGGAAAAGCTTCCCTTCCCAATGCAGCATGTAACTGCGGATGGTATCATAGCATTAACCGAAAGACCAAAGGAGAGAATGCGTATACTGACATTAGGAATAAATTTAGGAGTAATATATTCAGCCATACTTTACGGCATACCGATAATTACGGAGCTTTTTGGTTTTGAAGCATTATCTGTAGCTCCTATTCCTTGGTGGGATCTAAGCGAAAATATACATAACTTCTTGCCAGGAGCCGCTATGGGGATAGCTACTAGCCTACTTGTGTTTATGACAGGGATGGTGATATCTTTCAATGTTGTTGTAGGTATCTTCGCAAGTTCGCTGGCAATACATGTCATAGGCAATCACTTACTAGTTAAATATGGGTGGACACAATTTTCAAAAGAGTGGTATCATGGAATGAAAATAAGAACTAGCCTAAGTAGATCTTGGATGTATGCTTGGATGGGCCCCTTCATAGGAGCCTCTCTCGCAGCCTCAATCATGCCGATAATACATCATAGGCGATATCTGAGTACGGCGATTAAGAGCCTAACTAAGGTCAGAAAAGACGCTAGAGAGAGAGTCCTTTCCTTGTCGTGGATCCTTGCAATATGGACTCTATCAGTTGTAGCATCCATACTCGTAGTTTACATGCTAGTTCCCGGATATCCTATATGGATGATGCTTATAATCTCCTACGGCTGGTCATTCATTTGGACATTATTGACTGCTAGAGCAGTGGGCGAAACTGGTATGTCCTTGGAAGCGCCCGCGTTGCTTCCGATTGCCAAATCTCTATATGTATCTATGACAGGCTACAAGGGATTGGACATATGGTTCATAGATCCTGTGATTTCTACTGGTGGTTCTCAGTGGTGTGCAAACTTTAAAGTATGTCAGCTCGCTGGTTGCTCAATGAGGAGCTATATTAAGACATATGTTCTTGGATATCCGCTTGCTGTGATATTTGCGTTTATATTCACCCAAATATTCTGGTCGATTGCTCCTATGCCTTCGAGTGCTTTTCCCTCCACTAATATATATTGGCCCTTACAAGCTGTGACTCAGAGCATGTGGATGACGGGAAAGGTCTTTACGGGTTTCCCGATAGAACACATTCTAGGAGCTTTTGTACTCGTAGCTGCATTATACTGGATTGCGCAAATCACTCATCTCCCATTACCAATTACGACTATCCCGGTTGGAATGGCTACGCCAGTTCCCATAGCTATCTCGACACTAATAGGCGGGATCATAGGGAAGATAATGGCTAAGAAGTATGGAGAACAGTGGAGGAAAGCGAGAACAACCTTAACGGCTGGAGCCACTCTCGGTACAGCAGTAACTATAACATTCCTTTTATCGATTGTTCTGATAGCCAAGTCCCTTCGCCTTCTTCCTTACTGAGGCGTCAACCCGAAAAATTTTTCTTAGGTATAATATAATGAAAATAAGAATAAGCAAAGCTGAGCTCGGAGAAATCGTAATTTGAGAGAAGTTGAACTGATATCGGTTCCTAAAAAGGGAGAGGTTTATCAAGTTCTTGAGTTCGTCATTAGGGTTTCTAATCAAAATTTTCTTAACCCATTCACTGAAGTCTCCGTGAAGGGTGTTTTCTCTAAAGATGATGGAGAAACCAAGACTATAAAGGGTTTCTGCGACTCATATGATGGCTCACTATATAAAGTTAGATTCACCCCACAGAGTGTTGGCACATATAAATATGAAATAACATATAGGGATAGCGAAACATTCCAAGTCTTTAGAGGAATCTTCGATGTAGTTGCCAGCTCAAGAAAAGGATTTATTAGGGCGGATCCTAACAATCCATATCACTTCATTTATGAAAATGGCGGTCACCCGTTCATTTTTTCGAAAACAGCTTGGATGATCGGCGCAAGCAGGAACTGGTATGCCTTCATAGATAATTGCAGAAAAGATGGATTTACCTGCATACGCTTTGCACTTGAAGGGAAATTCTTCTCTCAAGGAATGGGAGATGTTTGGCCTTGGGGTGGAACAAGAAATAATCTTGGAGGACAGAGAGACTTCACAAAATTCAATGTATCTCAGTGGCGAATTTTTGATGACATAATCCAGTATGCTCTATCTAGAGAAATACTGGTTGAACCAGTAGTATTCACCAGTATAAGAAAGCGAGAATTTGCCTCTTATCCCATTCCAGATCCTACGATGGAACTCTACTGGGACTACATTCTCGCCCGGCTTAGTGGATACCCCAACATTGTACTGTGGGAGCTTTTCAATGAATTTGATAAAGAATATGATTACCAAAAATATATGGGAACCTACTTTCATGAACACGATCCCTATAAACACTTAGTGGCAACATCCTTTGGTACAACAGGCACAGCAGCATGGGCGGACAAAGACTGGGTGGATGTAGCCATATATCACTCCTGTACAGGCGACGGAGATCACGGCTTCCCCATATCTTGGTACTATGAACAAGCAACCAAGATACATAAATACAACAAGCCTGCGTGGTGTGACGAAACAGGAAGAGAAGTTCGGCACAAAAATAACGATGGAGTTCATCGACGAAAGCAATATTGGACTTGGTACATGGCTGGAGACTATACCAACTATCATTCTCACGGAGGATGCCAGGATATAGAAAGTCTTCTAAAGGGGCCTGGAGAAGAATACTGCAAATACATTACATCTTTTCTCGAGAAGATTCGCTGGTGGGAGATGAACCCTAAAAATGAAACGATCGTCAGCACCCCTAACGTTACTGGAGCTTTTTGTTTATTATCAGAAAATGAATGCGTAGTATATTTGTATCTTGAAAAGACGGGAGGTGTATGTGATGGTGGAACACTCAATTTACGCCTTCCACAAGCTACCTATTCTGCTAAGCTTTACAATCCGTCTGACGGAACATACTTAGAACCAAAAGAATTGATTTATACAAACAATATAGTGTCAATCAACATTCCACGTTTCAAGGATGATCTTGTAGTATACCTGTCAAAGAGATAAGGGTGAGTTAGCCTTTGGATAGTCAGTTCTTCTACATAGTGCCAATAACTGCACAGAAGAATGCAATCGATTTAAAGCGCTTATAATTGCAAAGAAACGTTATTATTGTTATATAGCCTTTTATACTAGCACGTATGGAGGTTCTTCACCTCTAAGAACTTGAAGTACTTGTTTGCAAGCGAGAAGTGCTTCGTTTACTTGAGAGACATCTGTTATTCCAGCCGTGTGGGCCGTGAGTATTATATTTTTGCACCTTAAAATTGGATTGTCTAACGTTATGGGCTCTTGCTCAGTAGTGTCAAGCACAGCTCCTGCGACTTTTCCTTTCTCAATAGCCTCACAAAGCGCTTTTTCATCGATAATTCCGCCTCTAGCGGCATTAATTATATAAACCCCCTCCTTCATCATCTCTAGTTCTCTTCGCCCTATCATGTGATACGTTTCCTTTGTCAAAGGGGCGTGAATACTTATGAAATCAGACATCTTGAGCAGAGTATCCAAGTCAACTTGCCTTACCTTATTATCTGCCTTTACATAGGGATCAAACACGAGCACATTCATCCCGAAGCATCGGGCAAGTTCAGCTACTCTCCTTCCTATGTGTCCATATCCTATGATTCCTAGAGTTTTACCCTTAATCTCAAGATTATCTGCATAGTATCTTATCCCCCAGTTTCCTCTTCTAACTTCAGAGTCGTATCGCAAATACTTCTTGGCTAGCAGAAGAATGCTGCCTAACGTAAACTCAGCAACAGCATTGCTCATAACTCCTGGTGTATATACAACTCTTATACCTAGAGTTTTTGCTGCTTCAACATCTATGTTGTCAACTCCCACCCCATGTTTGGCAACAACTTTAAGCTTATTTTCTCTTCCAATCTTTAGAAGATGTTTGGTGATCTTCGCTAATCTAACAACTATTCCATCAGATTCTTTTATTGCATCCTCAAGCGATTTCTTCGTTTCATAAAGTAATTCGACATCGACGCCATTTTTTCTTAGGAAATCTATTCCACTTCTGTGTATCCTTTCAGTAATGACTACTTTCATCTTCTCAATCCTCTTCAATAACTATTACTCTGACTGGAAAAGCATCAATGCCATGTATCTTCACAGGTAATATAAACGCGGTTCCTCTGTCTCTAAACTTATCAAGATTCGTCATGTTTTCTATTACTAGAACTCCATTTCCATGCAGTACTTCGTGAATTATGTATCTCTCTCTGCCTCGAGCTCTGTAACAGTCAAGTCTAGGGCCATCAATCCCGACAACCTTTACTTTATTCTTTACTAGCCACTTTGCCGCATCAACTGAGAGATAGGGACTTTCATCCCAATACTCTTCAGTTCCCCAAAGTTTGCTATGATTTGTCTGCAAGAAAACCATGTCGTTGCTTCTCAATCGATTCCCTGAAGCTTTTTTGAGATCCTCTGCAGATATCATTTCTCCCTTTCTCTTATAGGAAAGGTCGATCTTAACAGCTGGGCCTATAAGCGAATCGAGGGGTATGGATGCGATATCTGCTCCATCTTTCATCCAGTGATATGGAGATTCAATATGAGTACCAATATGCGAAGATATGCTGATAAGATGCGCTATATGCCATTTCACGGATGGATCCGGCTTAAAAAGATAACAAAAGACTGACCTCATATCCACATCAGACAGCTTTGATTTGTCGTTTATGAATAACGGTTTAAGGCAGTGGGAAAGATCTATTATCCTCATTTTATGACCACCAGGCACTATATCTAAAGTTAGATGATCTTTTAAGACTTTTGTGAAATCCTCTTTGGAAAAGCGGTTTATTAAATAAAAAAATATAAAAATAACTTTTTAACGTTTTTAGCTAAATTAGCTAAACGCACTTAGGAGATATGGTGAAGTGAATGAAATGGAGAACGTTGAGCCAGAAGAGGTGGGCTTCTCATCAATCAAGCTTTTAGAAGTTAAAAAATACTTGGAGTGGTCCATGAAAGCCTTGAAAGCAGCTTCTGCGGCTGCAACAGTCATTCTCCGTCATGGTAAGATCGCGGCAGAGTGGTATTTAGGGAGATACAACCATTGTCCTGATGCAAGAGCTGTAGATAAAAACTCGCAGTTTAAAGTTTACTCTGTAAGGAAGGCTTATGTGGCTACGGCTCTCTCTATGCTCTTGGATGAAGGGAAAGTTAAACTAGACGATCCTCTCTCTGAATACTTTCCTGAATTAACTGATGAAAGAGGTGAGATAACCGTTAGGCATATAGCCACGCACACCAGCGGCTTAGATCCGAATGCAAAACATTGGAAAACAGCAAAGCTACTTCATAAGCCTGGGTCGTTTCATGAATATAACAATATAGGCGTCCTCTTAATCACTGATCTAATTCATCGAGTTAGCGGTAAACCGTTACATGAGTTCATGGAGGAGAAGGTATTTAAGCCCCTTGGGCTAAAACGCACTTATTGGCCATTATATCCGGATGAGCCTCCGGGAGATCGTGTTTATGTTGTCCGATCAGAAACAGACTGTCCTGGGACTCTTGAATGCGTCTACTATCCAATTAGACCCACAGCATACTCCTCACTATACACAACAGCTAGAGAGCTGGCGCGTTTTGGGCAGATGTGGCTTAATGAAGGTGAACTTGATGGAAAAAGAATTCTTTCTCCTGAAGTAGTGCGGCTAGCTACAACTCCACAAATTCCCTATCCTGCTCGTCGTGATGCGCCTTATCAAGGCATATTATGGTTTCTGCGCGTTGGTTCTTCCTCTGAAAATCCCTGCCCAGTAATCGGCGATAAGGTTCCTGTCGGCTCCTATGCTCATGGCGGGGCCAGTCATTGTTACTTGCTTGTATGTCCTAAATTAGACTTGGTCGCGGTGAAGATGCTTAATCGTTGTCACGGCCCTCCAGAATTTGATTCAGATCTTGACTATAGAACTTTTGGAGATTTGGTGGTTTCAGCGATCACTGATGTAGAAGCGTGATAAATATGCAAAGTTCACGAACCAGGCGATTTGAAATTCGCGATAATAAACCGTATCTTGACGGAGAAGAAATTCAAATCTGGGGAATACGTCTAGCGAATGCTCTCTACAGCGATAAGACTGTCCAGAATCTAATTGAAAATCTTGAAGACTACGTTAAGCATGGAGTCAACTCTTTTTCCGTATTTATTCAAGGAGCCAATCCTGGGAATTATGATCCAGACTTAATTTTTAATGGATTTGATTCTGATGGGCGTCTTAAGGATGAGGCCAAAAAAAGATTAGAGAGACTTATTATTAAGGCTGATGAGTACGATATGATAGTTAACGTAGGTCTTTTTTATCAAGTCAATGATCAAAATTTAAAGGATGAAAAAGCCATTAAGACTGCGTGTCGCGAAACTGCAAGATTTCTTCGCGACAACGGTTTATATAACGTTTATATCGATATAGTTAATGAGTACGCGCATCCGGGTTTCGATCATCCTATTTTTAAGGGCAATTCTGAGGATAAAGCAAAACTACAGAGATGGATAAAAATGGAAAATCCTTCTCTTCTCTGCGGCATATCAGATGTGCGAATAGGTAGATATCTCGAAGAGAAAAACGAGAAGTATAAAGAATATCTCGACTATCCGGGAGCAGATATTAATTTCTTACATGGTCTTGTGGGGCCGATTAACGCGCCAAAAATCTTAATTAACAATGAACCCGGTCGTCCAGATGATTATGGAAATGAAGGCGTTGAGCGTGCCCCTGGAGAAATCGATAAATTTCTCAAAAAAGCGGAAGAGTATCGTTCTGCTCCCAATGCTTTCTTCTTTGCCTTTTCTGCATGGAACCAAGCTATCGGAGGATTCGACGGGAAGTGTCCCCATTTTGAAATTGGCGGAAGCGGTAGAAGTGAGAATGACCGGGGCGTTGGATGGTACTTCAATTGGGTTAAGAAAAATGTTGGCAGATATGAATATCCAAAACATGTACGTTAAGCCTTTTAATTCTTAAATATAATTCTAGCTAGAATATTAGTAACAGATAGGTGATTGGAATGTCGTATAAATATTCGGTTTCTTTAGGAGCGTTCGGTTTACAAAGAGACCGTTTCTGTGAGTATGGAGAGCCGCGAAGCTTGGAGGAAAGAATAAAAATTGCCGCTTCAGTAGAGGGTTTAGATGGTATCAGCACTGCTTATCGGCTTTCAACTGATGTGGATTCTCTTAAGGAGATACTTACAAAGTATCAACTAGGATTTTCACATTTCACGGTCGACTTAAGCAGAGATCGCCGCTGGTTAAATGGATCTCTTACATCAACTGATCCAGATGTTAGAAAGGCTGCTATAGAGCATATCAAAAACTGTATGGATGCGACTAAGAAGATGGGTGGATCCTTGGTGAATCTTTGCCCAATGGGAGACGGCTATGATTATCTATTCCAAGCAGACTATTCTAAGGCTTGGCGATGGCTTATTGATGGATTAAAAGAAGTTTGTTCTTATGATCCAGATGTAAAGATTGCTATAGAATACAAAAGGAAAGAACCGAGAACCCATATTTTCGTTAGCGATGTAGGTAAGGCTCTATACCTCTGCGAAATGGTAAAAGCAGAAAATTTAGGAGTTACCATAGACTTTGGGCACTCCCTCTTGGCTGGAGAGAACCCCGCTGAATCTATCTGCATCGCAGCTCAATCTGGCCGGCTTTTCAGTGTACACTTAAATGACAACTTTAAAGACTGGGACTGGGATATGTTGCCAGCTTCAACAAACTTCTGGCAATTTATCGAAGCATTAATCTCGATGATTAAGGTAGGATATGAAGGCTGGATATACATGGATATATATCCATTCAGACTTAATCCTATGAAAGCTATAAGTCAGAGTATAAAAAACGTTAAAATGTTCATTAAAGCTATTCAAGAAGCGGAAATTGAAAAAGTGAAATTAGCGATGCGTGCTCATGATTACTCAAAGGCCCTTAAGATGATATTAGAAAAAATTTAGCTCCAATTTTAATTTTTATCATTCATCAAGTTCTGCTAATATAGAACGCAGAAATCGAATACTTTTTTTTAACCATCTTTCCTCTTCTTTCAAGGTTTCTTCTTCGTCACTTTTTCTCTCCATCCATTGCTCTATAAGAATATTGGGATTACAGCCAGAATTTCTAATTATGTCAATTATCGCCTTCACATTAAGCATTCCCTCTCCCAACGGAACACCCGAAATTATAAACCCGCCGCCTTCCGATGCACGTTTTATACAAAAATCTTTTAAATGAAGAGATTTAGCGTAGGGGGCGAGAATTTTCACGGTTTCAAAGGGTTTTTCTAAAAGTATTAAGGAATTTGCTACGTCTATGCAAGCTCCAACTAAAGGATCGTTAACTTGTTTGAAGATCTCAACCAGTTCGTAGGAATTATAAATACCTAGGCTGCTATTCTCTATGGCGAGAGTTATATCTCGATCTCGAAGTTCTGGTAGGAAGTCACGTAATCTTTTAACTAGTCTCTGAATAGTCTCCTTTTTTTGCGGGTATACCCGTAAAAGATGAGAATCTATTAATTCAGCAATTTGCACATACTTACTTAATGTTGAACGATTCATTTTGTTTGTTCCCAATTCTATAATTATTCCTTTACGTTTCGCAGCTTCACCTAATCTCTCATAATCTTCAATGGTCATGTCGAGATTGATATTCTCGCATATTTGAAGCACCTCTAATCCGTGCGATGAGACCTTATCCAAAAGACCAAACACATTTAAAGGTTCTTTAGGCCTAAAATTCTTAGTTCCAATGGCCCATCTATAAGCATAACTTGTTATCCCTAGCTTCATACAATCCACCTATCCAGCTAAGAGATGAATAATATCCCATTTAAAGATTTTTAGATGATTTAATGATGATGCCAAAAGAGAATTGCCTTTAACGGACCATATTTCCTAGCACGTCGAACTACATTTCCTTCGGTTCTCCCATTATCTCTATCCTCCCTCATCATTTCATAAAGCTTCTCTGAAAGGTTTGCCTCCAGCTTCCTTAACAAACTTAACTACGGTTGCAAGTATCTCCGGGTAATGGGCGATGCCGCGGCTACCGGCAGTGATGGCTATCCTGGCGCCTGGACTAATCTTCCCCTTAAGTCCA
>QMRG01000020.1 GCA_003649235.1 Thermoprotei archaeon
CCCGCTCTGAAATTTCAGAACCATCACCCTTTACTATTCCGGAATACAAGGCCATTCTAGCAACATGAACATCCAAAGGAATAGGTACATCCCTAGGAAAGTTAGCGTAGGAGCCATTAACTAAAAGCGATATTAAGTCAAGAACCTTCATAGCGAAAACGATAGTCTTCTGATCAGGTCTATTACCTAAAGTCTTAGCTAACCCATACCATATCTCTGTAGGCCTATCACTATAATACTTGTAGGCTCTATCCCAAAGGAAATCTACGAACCCTGAGTTAAAGAACTTAGCAACCCTACCACGTTTAGTACTATTAAACCTAGCATTAACAGGATAATTGAGAAACTCGCCCATAACAGT
Source organism: Thermoprotei archaeon (assembly GCA_003649235.1). Taxonomy (GTDB): domain Archaea; phylum Thermoproteota; class Thermoprotei; order Thermofilales; family B69-G16; genus B69-G16. Next base: position 362 of record QMRG01000020.1, read on the forward strand.
GATATCATGGGTTTGATGGACGAACTTATAGAGAATATAGTGAAGCATGCAGACTACAGGTATAACGCTAGAAAAGAGGAGCTACGTAACCAGCTTGAAAGCAAGGGGCTCAAAGTTTATTTTACACACGAGCTCACGAGTTGTAAGAAGAAGAGTGAATTTAGAAATCGTTATCCTGAGCTTCAACGTAAACTCATGCATAAGCCTCCTTTACTGTTAGGCGAGATAGTTCAGAAAGGAGTTAAGGCTTACTTGCCTAGAGACGTCGAGGAGGAGAGGATCTTCTACAAGGTTTTAGGTAATACCGCGATTATAGGTACGCCTGACTTCTACTCTCAATCGAGGAGGAGCGTTTACGAGCTTAAGTTCACCCGTAGAAGACCTAAGCTTTACGAGCACCACAGGCTTAGAGCCTGCGTATACAAGTGGCTCTCAGGGGCTGAACACGCATACCTGCTATACTGCTCGCCTAGAGGTTTCAGAGAATACGAGGTAAACGATGAGTTCTGTGATAGTGGTTTAAAATCTCTAATGGATAAGTGGAGTTCTCCTATGTGGGAATGGGAATGCAAACTATGTGTATACAGAACTATATGCGATAGGTTTAATATATTCAGTGAGTATGAGGATCGTAATTATAAGAATCGCAATTCATAGTTTTTAATCTTAGATAAGACTAGGTTCTTTCCCTTCTATTATGTGCTCGACTTTCTGTGTTGCTTTCATGTTTAATTTTCTAGATTTCGCATTCCATTCTAAGATTTTACTTACTTCTATTGCTATTTTTTTCTGAGCATCTTTTGGGGGTACAGGCACTTTTATCTTAAGAATCTCATTACCCACGATGGCTGGATATAGACCTCCCGCTAATAATCTGGACATTTGTAAAATACATACGTCACTTCTTAGCATAAGCCAAAGGGTTTCAGCATTAATTAACTCCGTATTTGGTTTAATTACTATAAAACCTGTTGAACCAATAGATTTATCAAGCTCTGGAGGAATTATGGCAATAGCACCACGATATGTGCGCACAGAAGAAATTACTATATCTCCTGCACGTAGTAGTCTCCGAGCTCTTTGAGGAGCATGAATGCCATAGAATTGAGAAAAATGAGTGATATCACCTTCAGCTTCATCTATATTGCTAATTTCTACATAATTAAATACCTTTTTTGGATAACGTTTGGGGTTAATGGTTTTCCTTGATATAGTTGCTATATCACTAAGCAAGTAGACAGAGTAAGGTCCTTTTGAAAGAATTTCAGGAATTAGACGAGGGAAATGATAATATTCCACATCAAGTCTTTCGCCAATTTCTGTACGTTTCACAGTAAAATGTATGAAATCATCCCCTAACTTAACTCTATATGGTTGTGTATATTTTAATTCAAGATTTTTTCTTTTTTCATAAGATTTACGTCTTAAGTCTTCTGCTTGTTTTATCTGATTTCCTATTTTTTCTTGAATATCGGTTGAAAATATTGGAATTATTATCTTCGCTAAGTCAAAAGGATAAAGATGGGCTGTTTGCCCTCTAATTACGCTTTTTATCTGAATACGTGCATGCCATGAACGAAGGTAGGCAAGTAGGTAATATGGATTTATACTCTCTATATCCGGTCTTATAACTTCTACTTCTGCAGTACATAGAACCTGCTTAAAGTTATTAGGTATGAAAGAAACTATATCAGCTTTCTCGCCTATTGCTTCTGGCGAGTGAGCTGCAGAAGGTATCAAAATATCTAAAGGTTTTATTTTTAATGTTTTTTTCCTTCCCCACTTTTTTATTACTTCATGAGGAATGAAAGAAATATTATCCCATCTAAGTCCACGATTAGTTATATTAATAACTTTTATTATTGGAATTCCATAATCTGCATATTCATATCTTTCTGGGGTTTTTCCTATAAATATCTTAGCTAGGTCTTTAAGTTTATAAATTGGACATTTTAACCTATTTAAATGTTCAATAATTTCCATGCGTTGTATATTAAAGAATTTACAATCTAGAACATCGCTTTCCATAACTTCTTTATAAGGGATACTCCAAATTTGCGGATCTTTGTTAAATACTCGCATCTTTAATTCCCCACCCACTTTTTAAAAGATAATAAAATTTGAGGCAAATGATTTTTATCTATTTGTCTATAATCTTTCCTACGAGTATCATATCCTACATAATTAGCTATTGCCATAAAAACTTCGTCTTTAGGCTTAATATTTGGAGCTTTTTTCTGTACATAAAGTATACTGGCTTTTACACCAGAACCATACGGATTAAAAGTACCAGGTGGTAAGCTCACTAATGCTCTAATCCATGCATTTTTACGAATGTATTCTCTTATTTTTCTGTAATCTTTTCCAGCGTTGTTTAATATACTATCTGGAATAACAATGGCCATTCTTCCACCAGGCCTTAGTAATCGTATACATAATTCAAGAAAGAGTATTTGTGGAATTTGTCGTTTCTTACCTTTCCCATTTTCATATTTCTCTAAAAGTCTTTTTTCAGTTATATCTTTACCACGACCACTACCAAAAGGAGGATTAGTTAATATTATATCAAATCCTCCTTCTTGCTCTAAAATATTTTTTAACTCTTTTCTGATCTCTTCATGCTCTGGCTCTACATCATCGTTAATGATATCGAGAGAGTTACCTCTATAGATATGCCTGTATCCATCTCCATGAATTTTTAGATTGATCTTACATAGTCTTTCTAAGTACGAATCTATATCTATTCCCCATAAACATTCCTCTATCAGTTTTTCTATCAATCTTTCCTGTTGATCTTTATCTGTGACATTATTCCTTATTTTTTCAAGAACATGGAAAAATGACCAAATTAAGAAACCTCCTGTACCACATGCTGGATCTAATATTTTTTCTCCTATTTGTGGATCCACTAATTTAACCATAAACTCAACAACCTCTCTAGGCGTGAAGAACTCTCCTAATTCTCTACCTGTCATCATTCCTCTTAGGAACGTTTCAAATGCTACTCCTAGGACATCTTCTCTTGTTTTCCTAAGAGAGTATATTTCTAATAATTCTACAATTTCTTTTACAGTATGAGGTTTAAGTTCTATTTTTTCTTCGGGATCGAATAAACCGACTAGTTTTGATTTTTTAAGCTCGTCAAAAGATTTGTTAATAAATGCTGTAGCATCTATTCCAAGATTTTCTGCTTTTTTAATAGCTCTTGAGGTAAATCTATTTTCCTTTCCTTTTTCTTCTCGATCCTCTTCATATAATTTTACTAAAATCAATTTACACATTTCATACAATCTACTTCTAGCGTCTAGCCCTCTTTGAGTCCTTATTATGTCATGGCATTGATCAAAAACCCTAGCAAATTCCTTTGGATCAATAAAAGTAACCAACGTTCTGAGAGCAGCTTCTATTTCATTGGTTGTTAAAGTACGAACACCTTTCGAAATTAGTTTTGAAGCTTTTTCTCTAGGAAGTATTCCTGTAATACTCTGAGCTATTAACTTGTCTTTTGAAATATCCCAGACTTCTGTATTAGTATAATTAGTTAAAATAACAATAGGTATAGGAGGTTTATGGACTTTTGCGTAAGATTTTGCTTGATCCCTATAAATTGTGATATCTTCCTTAGGAGCTTTTGTTTCAATAACCATTACTGGAGTTACTCCAACTCGTACTACTAGATCTGCTCTTGGATGAACTTTCTTTCTTCCGATTGAAACTTCAATTACTTTCTCTACATCTATCTCATATTTTCCATAACCAAGTTTATCGACAAGAAGGTGCTCTATTTTTTGACGCACTCTTTCTTCAGGAGTATCTGGAAAGAGCTTCCCAGTAACATAATCCTTTATATAACCTCTTTGAATTTCAACTTCTTCATCTTCAATAGGTTTCAATTGTTTTCTAAATTCTTCAGGCAAGAATTTGTTTAAGGTTTTTTCTCTTCCAGATCGACGCCTTCTCTTTCTCAACCTATTCAACCTCTTGAAAACCATACTCCATAAAATCCAGAAGGTCGGACTTCTTTTTCGCTCTGGCTCTTTTTGTCGTTTCTGTTCTGAGAATTTCCCAGATATAATCAGGAGTTGCCCATATGCCACGAGAGAATGAATCGGCCATGTGAATTACATTTAAAGTCGCTCTATAGACGTTGAAATCTTTTTGTATAGCGTAAAGTATTTTCGGGAGCATTTTCTTATTCTTTTTAAGAAATTCAACTCTTACTGCTGGAGCTATAGGAGAAGGTTTAAAGTAAGTTACTAAAGTCTTCTCAGACCACATAGAAGGAGAGTCTTTATCCTTTTTACCCTCTTTTATTATTGGAGAAAGCCATTCAGGATGAGTTACCATTTGTTTATATGGCAGTGGTTCTGTGTACTCACCAACTTTTAATAGTAAGGAACAAACCTGACGGTCCGTAAGCCATAGGGGAGATAGGCCAAGTCCTGTTAGATGAGTTTTAATTAGTGTTTTTGAGATAGACCTTTTGGGTATTCCTACGACTATCACGTTATTTTGGTCAAGTAGTTTAAAATGCAAACTTTCACTGCCCTTAAATGAGGTAACGTAAAGATCTGTAAAGCTTGGCTTAAGTTGTTCAGTCTCGATAGCAGCATATTTAACATATCTATACCAGTAAATAGGTGTTAAACTTCCATCAATAAATAAAATCTCTATTTTTCCCTGTTTTAAGCCTTCCAAAGCTACTGTAAGTTCATGAAACATTCTATATTCTTGTGTATATCTATCAGCAGCTCTAGGTTCTATAGGTGGAATTATAAGAGTCTTACCAGCTCCTTTAGGCTGTATGAGCTTAGAAGCTGGATAAAAGATCGCGGCAATTGCTGAAATATATGCGCCCATCAAAAATTTCGGTCTAGTATTAGCGCCATCTACACCTGCAATTATTCCGAGGCTCCCCTTATACTCAAGCTTTTTTATTAAACCAGCTTCTTTAAACTTCTCCCTTGCCTCTTTTAATTTTTTAATATTCTCCTCTCCTTGTTTAACAAAGCTTTCAATTAATTGATCTAGATCCTTTACTAAGGTTCTCTGTATATCGGGAAACATGGGTAAAATCTCTGGTACCTCTTCTACTCCTTCTTCTCTTTCTTTTATTAATGCTAAAAGCTCTGTTAGATCCTCGTCTACTACTGGCTCGGTTTCTTCAGCTCTTTCCACCATATCCACCAAACTCCTTCAAATTCTTCTTTAATTCGTCAATACTGGAGAAAATTTCTATTTCACATGGTTGATTGCTTAAAGGACTCGCTACTCCTGTAACAATAAACGTTCTTTTAGGAACGGTTCTTTGTATAGCTGAGGTTATATCTTTTCCAACAATAGATTCTAAAGCCCCAATATCGCCAGGTGTCGTCACTCTTCCTAATATGTAGGTTTGTGTTTGCATAGCTTCTTTTGATAATCCAATAAATCTTTGATCAATGAAAATATGACCTAATCCATACTTTCTACCTTCTCTTGCACCTCTAATGAAGATTTTTTGGCAATCAGTTTGCTGCTCACCTTCGGGAGATTCTGGTAAAAATCTATGAGCCTCCTCTACAAAAATGCATGCATTATAAACATATTCTTTATGCGTTTTCTTATACTCTTCTAAGGCTTTATTAAATACATAATCCTCTATTTTCTTAGCTATTAGACATTTTTCTTCATCATCGGGAATAGCTGATAGATCAACGATAGTTAATTCTCCGGATTCGAATCTTTGAATAATATTTTCAAATGTTAATACGTTTGAAAGTTTCTCTTTTATATTTAGATTAAACTCTTTCCTATATCTGTTAAGATTTTTCAATGCTAAACGTAAGTTTCTTTTAACATCTTCTCTTTCCTTCCAAACAGCGCTCATACTTGAAATACCTATTTCTGATAGAATTCCGATTGGAACTCTCCCTGTAACTGCTGTAATTAGAATTTCTCCAAACTCTTCAAAATCTATACTACCCTTTTTAGCCAGAAAATCTGATAATATATCGTATACTCTAGTTCTAATAGTTTCTCTTTTATCTGCTGAAGTTGTTGGGAATATATTTCGCCAATTAATCGTTTTTAGAAGATAGAAGTTGATAATATCTTCTACATCAGGTTTTAGCTTTTCTCCATAAAATATTGCAGGTTTAAAAACTGATAGATCAATCTTCAAAGGTTTTTCTTTTAATTCGGGATCAGCAATCATCGCCCATTGGCCCGTAGGGTCTATTACTAAAACTTTCTTTCCAGCTAAATGAAGAAGAGCTGCTAAAAGTGCTGCTGTATGTGTCTTACCATGACCTATTCCTGCAACGAGCAATGTATTCATAAAGCAAAGTAAGTTTAAATCTAAAGGAAAGGCGTATTTACTACCTTTTGCATAACCTATTGCTCCTGTATATGGAAAATTCCAGGGATAAAATAAACTTAATGTTTTAGCATCAGCAAAATGGATCGCTACTCCTGTGTTTGGAGAATTTTTTAGCGAAGAAGAAATTGTTTTACCATCAAAATATAAAAGATTCCTTATTTTCATTACTTTCTTATCCATAGACTCTCTAACATGAGGAAGTTCCCCATATTTTGCAATAAAAGAAACATGGGCTCTCCCCCTTCTACTCCAAGGATTCATGTATTCATTCTGTGTAAAAACTTTCTCTATTTGCCCTAGAACTATACCGATTTTCTTCCTTTCTCTGTTTTCAAAAGGGTATTCAACTATTCTAAATAATAAATCTTCATCCATTACTTCATCAGAAGTTATAGCCCATACATGATCTATAGTTGCAGGAGCAACTAAATTTCCAATACGCTTTGGGGGATTCTTCTCTTTCTCCATACCCTCACCTCTTTAATCCTAAACTTTTTTTAACAGCCTCTCTGTCAGCCAGCACATAATGAGTGTACCTCCTGCTTTTGTACTTAATATTAACAATACCCTCTCTAACTAGCTTCATTAATTCCGCCGGATAAGCTCTAACATCACTCCACTCCCATCCTAAATAATGCTCTTCTTTTGAGTGGGCTTCTTCATGCTCCACGGCTCTTTTCAGTATCTCCACGAACTTTGGATTCTCAGCTAAAAATGCCTTTATTTTTTCCACCGACACTGTGTGTCACCTACTCTGTATATGTGTATCAATCTATTTAAATCTTATGGAACCAGCACTCTGATTCCTATTAGTAGCCCTAAGCTAGGCTTGAAATTTGTAGAGAGCTTCTATATTAAAGAACAGATAAGGTAGATAAGCCTCGATAAGGAGAGGTATATACAAATTTTAGCTCATTAATAAAAATCTGTGAGGCAATGATTCAGCAAAACCCTTCACTAAAAAAGATAGTTGATAGCTATATGAGTAAAGTTTCTGGACTAGAGGTGCACTGTGAAAGATGCTTGAGGACTGAGAGGTGGGGTGGAAGCGTAGTATTAATGATTGTTGATGCAGCCTTCACCTCTATAGGTCTTAACTATTTCACAGCAGTAGTCCCGAAGGTTGAGGAATTTAACAAAAAGTTTGTTGAAAATGGGAGGATAAGGAGCCTCAAGGATCTTGCTAAAGCTGACATAGATGAGCTGAGGAAAGTTTGGAGGAATAGGAGGTCTTGGAAGATCGCTAAGGAGATAGCTTCTTACTTATCGAGAATAAGCGACAACGATAAAGTAGCCCTCAGGACTTGGGCAAAGAATACTAGGCTTGAAAATTGGAGAAATGATCCTATTGGAAGGATCAAAGGCGTAGGTCTAGTTACTTTCCAGTATTTGAGGATGATGGGTGGAGTAGACACCGTAATGCCTGATAAAATTGTTAAGAGGGTGATAAACGAGATTTTCAAGAGGGCTGGTTATAAGCCCGTGAACGACGATATAGAGTTCGTTAAAAGGGCTGAGAAGATAGCCATAGAATGTGGATACAGGCCTATAGAGCTTTGCTGGATGACATGGCTAATACAGCCTGAGGGAAAAATGATGAGGATAAAGAAGTATTCTAAGCTTCTTTCAAAGATATAGCCTCTAAGGCTATGGTATTTTCTCGCTTAAAATTATTCTGAGCGGTGAACAACCCACCAATTATATTCATCGATGAGTTTAGCCAACGTCTTTCTATCATATCCTCGACCAAGCTTCTTGCTTGGAAGTTCCTTACAAATTCTTTCTGCAACTTCCCTTTCACTCTTTCCCGTCCTTTTAGCTTCCTCTTCCAAAGCTTCCTTTAATTCCTCCTTCATCTTCTTCAGGAATTCTAGGTAGCCGGTTGCGCTTCCCCCAACTCCATATTTTCTCCTAATATCCTCATCCCACATCACAAAGAGTTCGGGATTAAGGAGGTGTAAAATTTTTGAGATAGCTGTAGGTTCAATGTATCTTACTCGTGCTGATTTATAGGCTTCTTTGATGAGAATTGCTGTTTCTTCCTCGTCGAGGTTTATATCTAGTAAAGTTTTGCCTTGTAACTTTTGGAAAATCTCTTTAGAGTTACGTAGTTGTTTAGTGAGCTGCTCCTAGTTTAAGTCCTCTCTATCTACAGTTCTCCCCATTCTTCCCCATTGAATGAGGAACATCTTAATTATCTGCTTCACATGCTCATTCGTTTCCAATTTACTCAGGTCAGTTCTTACACTTTCTAGTCTCTCAAGAGCCTTAAAATACACGTACTCGCCAAACCAGAAGGAATCCTCAAAATTTTTAATGCCACCGATCAATTCTTTATATCGCATACTCATTTCCCGCTCTTAACCCACAATCTTCTTGCAACACAAATTACTCTACGCAAACCTATTTATGATTCTTCTAATATTTTGGTTAGGGGTTGCTATGAGGTCTAGGCTTGCTGAGCTAGGTGAGAAGATCTATGAGGAGAATAGGGTTGAGTGGGAGAAGGCTTACTTAGGCAAGATCATAGCCATAGAGGTCGAGTCTAGAAGCCTAGCTGGTGTAGGAGATAGCTTAGATGAAGCCTATGAGGAGGCTGTAAAGAAGTATCCAGGTAAGCCATTCTACTTCAGGAAGGTCGGCCCATGTGCTGCTCCAGGCTACCTATTCTAGGCTGATCCAAGATGAAAATCTCTTACAAGCAGAATATGCCTATAGTGAAGATTATCGTTAAAGGGCCTAAAGGTGAAAAAGAGTACGATGCTTATCTGGACACTGGCGCCTCTAAGTGCTTGATCCCTGAAAAGGATGCTAAAGATATGGGGCTTCCATATGCAGGCGACATGGAGGTTATAACAGGAACTGGTAAAGACTACATCAGGCTATACAAGGCAACCATCATATTCCTCGATGAAGAGGTCTCTACACTGGTCTTTGCTAGAGATTTGCCTGAACAAGCCGTAGTAAAGGCTATAGTAGGAAGAGATATCTTAGATAATTATAAGATATGTTTCAACGGAATAGCTAGGAAGATAGAAATAGAGTGATTTTTCTTTGTAAGTTATAAGAAATAAATGTTTAATAACCAAAATTATAACAGCCAAGCCTAAAAAGGCTATAATACACGGTGATTACATCACATGTGAACGTGAAAATATTAAAGATGCCCTTCAAAAAGCTTACGAAATTTTGGATCAAATTCCAATTAGTGATAAAAAGAAGGAAAAGATATCTTCAATAATACACTTAGCATATGTATTATGCCTATATGGAACTGATACATCGATTCCTGATGTACGAGAGCTAGCTAGTAAACCAGAAAAAGAGCTAGAATCTATTCTTAAGAAGTATGAGCAAAGAGAAAGAAAGCTTAGACCTAAGCTTATAAAGTATTGATGTAATATCATCTAACTAATCTAATATCAATCCCATTTAATAAACTAGGAATCATGCAAGGCAGCTCGTTCTCGAATATAACATTCTCATTTTGAAGGACTAACTTCTTCTTGATTGTTTTCTTACCATACGATATGATACAAAATTGGCAAAAATCTGTGAGTCCTGAAAATGGACAAGATTCCCTACCGTTTAACAAGAAGTACTTTAGTACTGTAAGTGTTATCGTATTTATGATAGCTTTGTATAGTTCTCGTGTACGCCTTATGTCTGTTTCTTGTTCTATTTCTTGTATTTCCTCTCCGAGACGAATTTTGAGGATTACTCTGGGGAAAAAAAGATAAGTATCTCTTTCATCTTCTATTATATCCAGAGATGCGACTGTGATATATTCTATTTTACTGCTAGAATTGAAGAATTCTTTCTCATCATATTCATGTGCATCTAGGTTAATGATATAGGGTGGATGGGGCAGTAGTAGATCTCCACTTTCCAGCCTTTCATTGAAAAGAGCTAAATCATCATTACTTATATAAAGTCTATAAGCTTGGTGAGTAAGATCATACTTATCAATGTATCTAAGGCCATTATCTTCTGCAAACTTTTGAAACAAGTCCATGTTTAAGATAGGTTCATTGAGCTTTTCGATTAACCTTTGAAAACGTTGAACTACTAGGAAGCTTTCTCGGTTTAGATAACTAAGTAAATCCCGTGTCGTTAATAAGAACATTTCTCCATTATAATAATTAGGACTAAGCATTAATGAGAATAGAGGAGATAGATCATTAAATCTTATATTATCTAAAGCCCTTTCTGCTTTAGGATAAATTTCCTGTAAAAATTTGTATCTCTTAAGCTTAATTTTTAGAAGACTATGCCAAACTTTTTTCCAATCAGATTTCAGGTAAGTCTTTAATTTCTGCTTTAAAACATATAGAGCGATTGTCTCAATAAAATATTTACAACTTTGTCCACATTTGTATAAAGTATCACATGTTGTTATAAGCTTCTCTATAGCCATCAGAAGTGTTCTTGGCATTTTTATTTGTCTCTCTAGTTTTAAGTTATAATGGAGGGGGACATAAAGACGAAAATAATCTTTCCCACAAAAATCTCTTAATATGACTTCTATTAATTGGTCTGACCAAGCTTCTGCTAAACGCATTATTAAATGAATTATTTGGTACATCATCGTTTGACGGTGGATAATTTCTTCATAGAATACCATATTATTTAACAATATCGAGAATTTCGAGTTTTTACTAAAGTGCGCATTCTTTCTTATATGGAGAAAATCCTTCGTTGGACTCCAGTAGCTTATATCATCTACGGAATAATATCGAAGAAGACGTGGAGTGCAAGAAGTTTTTGGTTTAACTGACCTAATCATCTTCCCCCTCTCTCTCCAGCTCTTTTAAAAGTTTAGCTATGTCCTCTTTTGTTAAACCAGATCCATATACGACAGTCTTTATCTTCTCCATCGCTATCTCCTTCTCTATGGGCTCCAACCTTTCCCCGAAATCTCTTACTAACGATAAAATCTTCCTTCCTTTCCGTGAAAGCTTATAGCGGCTCCTGTGGCCAGCACGCTCTATTATCCCAAGTTCTCGGAAGCTATCAACAACTTTCTGGAAGCCTGACCGTGACATGCCAGAAAGTTCTGCTATCTCATTTAACTTCCTGCTCTGCTCAAACAGCTCAAGGGCTCTTAGCCTAGACTCGCTCGAGAGGATGTTGAAAATTCGACTTAGTAACTTCTTATTTGGAATTTCCATATTCCCTCTCATACTCTCTCAGAGTATAAAGGCAAAAGTCTTATATAAGGCTTATCTCTCTATAAGAGTAAGATGCCTAAAAAGAGTATAGTATCCGAGAAGAGTAAGGTGATAGGGTGTACGGAGAAGACATCTGCAATAGTCCAAGCACCCCTATGTCCAGATTGTGGGGAGGAAATGCGCTACTGCTACAATGAGTATAGCGTTCAGTTGTGGGTCTGCCCAAGGGATAGGAAAAAAGTCTACATCACAGCTAAAGAGGTGAGAGGAGCTGAGTTTAAGGTCTAAGGAAGATTACAAAGAAACGCTGGATTTAACACCAACTCAGCTCAAAAACTTGAGGTTAGCTGAGAGATTGTTCAGGAAATTGAGCAGGAAAGCTAGATACTCGGAGTTCGCTGGCTGGAAAATACATGTCAAAAATATAATATTACCTTCTGGAGTAGATTATCTGAAAAAACAGATCTTGATAAATCCTTTTACCCTAAACAAACCCGAATTAACGATAATAGGGCTAGGTGTCCAATTAGCAAGTATTTATCGAGAGTTCGCAGAGAAGTCTTCCGAAGAAGCTGGAACTGAGATTGCAGGGGAAACTATGTGGATTTTACTTGAGGAAACAACTCAGATCAGAGATGAGTTAGAGAAGGTAGCCGAAGATTTATCTGAGATGTTAAAAGAAGAGGTTGAAAACTTCAACGGAAACTACAGAAGATTTCAAAACATATGTAAGCTGGCTAAAGCCATACGCGCAATAAAAGTTATCGGCGACTGTGTGGTCTCCATAAGACTTCTCGATTCTCTAACGACTATTCACGCTGTAATACCAGAGGAGGAGTTAGAAGAACTCAGCAGAAAATTGAGGCTTAAGCTGAAAGAGGGGAGATACTTCTGTAAATCCATGGCTAGTGAAGTGAGCTTGACTAGAACACTCGAGGGCTTCGAGCTTACGATAAGGTTCTGTGAGGATATGGCCTCTCCTGAAAGTTGGTACAGGTTCTGGAGGGTCAAGAAACTCCTTAAAGCATATGAGGTAAGGTGAGAAGATTGAGCTCCTGGGAAAGAGAATTAATACTCCGCTTGGAAAGGGAAGTCGAAGAGCTGAAGAGAATGCTTTTGCCCATTGACCTGCATACTAGGGCCAAAATGAAGCTAGTCGAAGCCATTAAGAAGCATAGGCACTTCAGATCTAAAAGACAGTGGGTACTCTATGCTAGAGTTAGCATGGATACTTTTTACCGGTTGGAGGAGGAAGTAATTGAGGAGCTTGCAAGACAAGGATATAGGGTTATTTATAAGCCAGTTCTCTCCCGTAAGGGGCGAATCTATCGTTACGAGATTCGTCTAAAATCCATTAGGTAGTCCGATTCTGATAATCTTCTTATAATCAGATCTAGGACGTCGATTGAAATCAGTGTCCAGCTACTATCTTCTTGAAAAACCAAACGGAGGTGGAATACATGAGAATAAGAGTAGTAGCAGTAGGTAGGAGTGGAGAGGAAGCCCAGAGGCAAGTAGACATAGCTCCAACAGATACAGTAGGAGAACTGTACCAGAGGGTTGCTGAGGCGCTCGATAGGAGCCCAGCGGACTTCTCCTTGTCTTACAAAGAGAAGTCTTTAACGGATAAAAATCAGAAGATAGCTTCGCTTGGCATGAAAGAGGGCGATACAGTATACGCTTCTGTAATGGCTGAAGGAGGAGGCGGATTAAGAGAGATTTTAAAGAAGGCGATGGGCTCCCTCTCCTCCCAAATTTTTTATTTTTATGAAGTTAATTCAGTAGGGAATTCTCACTTTAATAGACCTCTACCGAAGTCTGAGGCTAACTGGCTAGCTAGAGAATATGCCAACATGCTGAGGCATCAGCCAGCAGCTAAAGCGATAGACTTGAGGAATTACTACTTTGAATATAGAGCTAGAAGCGGACCCTTCACAGGAAGGATCTTCTGCTTATACATTCGCGTAAACTCTCCCTATGAGCCTCCTGTAATCTACTGCCAAAATCCGCACGGCCACCCAAACTTTTACCCCGATGGAAGGCTCTGTATAGCCACTCCATGGCAGCCCTTCGGTTCCCTCTTCGAGTACCTAGAGAGAGTAAAGTACGTGATAAACAACCCATGCTACCACTCGCCAGCCAGGTGAGAGTATGGGAATAAGAGAGTTGTTTAAGGCGATTCGCATGTGCTCCGAAGATATTCCTATGAGGACTGAAGAGATTGAGATAGGATTCGAGTATGAAGATGTAGAAGTGAATGAAGTCCTGATCCCGGTAAAGCTGTTCGGTGAGATAGTAAGCCACGTCTTGGCGTTCTACTATAAGACTAAGCTTGAGCATGCTGGAATACTGACAGGCATTAGACTTGGAGAAGTAATAGTCGTTACTGGAGCCTACCCAGCTAAGAGGATAAGGACAAGCTCTACTGGATTCACAATACCAGAAGAAGAGCTTAGGAGGATAGATGAAGAGAGGAAGAACGATTCTCAGCCTGGCTTCGTCGGCCTATACCACCTTCACCTCGGCTTCGGAGTCTTCCTAAGCTCAAGAGACATAAAGGCTACTGAAAGATTCTGCAAGTTCTACGGTACCTCAATAAACCTCGTTATCTCGGTTAGTAGGGGGAAGATCGAGTACGGGTTCTTCACAGTCGATGAGGATGGAAAGGCTAGGGAGCTAGCGTACCGGTTTCTCGTTGGGAGATACCATGTTTAGGTTCTTCTTTGGGAAGCACGATCTGGAAAGGCTTTACGATAGGCAGATGAGGATTAAGGGGTTAGACCAGGATAAGATCAGAGAAGCTAAGATAGGGATAATAGGGGTCGGAGAGACTGGGAGCCACGCAGCCATATACTCTGCGCGTGTAGGAATAGGATGCATAAGACTGTGCGACTTCGACGATGTGGAAATTCATAATGTCCCTAGGATGCTCGGAGTAACTACTAGAGATGTTGGAAAGAATAAGGCTGAGGCTCTAGCTAAAGCCGTAGGAAGGCTCGGTAATGGGTCTAGAGCCGAGGCATACAGGGAAGAAGCGAAGCACCTACCTGAGAGATTCTTTCAGGAATTAGATGAACTAATTATCATATGTAAAGACTTGGAGGTTCTGAATGAGCTCGAAAGTAGGATAGGCGAGGTTGCGTATCGAAGCGTAAAGTCGAAGATCAGGGTTTATACGGCTAGGCAGTATCTACAGGAGCTACGCTCCAATCTAATCAGTAGAAAGGGTGGAAAGAAGTCTAATTACTCTATAGAGCCAGTTTCTTTCTCTTTTCAGGATAAAAAAACTTGGAAAAAAGGTGAATAAGCAAAATGAAGAATAAGAAGATTAAAAAACTTATTTACAGGCTAACCCTAGAGGACATCCTCAGGATACTCAGGCTCTATGAGAAGCTCTATGGTAGACGGTATAAAAAGCCTCTAGATAGAAATCTTTTAAGAATGCCTATAAGGAGAGGCGGCGGTGGAGGCTCTAGGTACAGGCCTAGAGTTAAGCCCTACATTAACTTTCCACGATACGGCTCACAGCTCAAACCTAACCCTAAGCCTAAGACTATATCGAGCTATCCTAGAAGGCCAAGCCGTTCCGAGCCTGTGTACAAGCCTGAGAGGATAGTTTACAGGAGCGAGATAGATACTGAGAAGATAATAAAAGAGCTTGAGAAGCACTTCGACGAAGAACTTCTGAATCGTGTGCTTGAAAGGCTTGAAGCTGAATCAGAGGAGCTTGAAGAAATTGTAACAAAAGAAAATAGAGAGAAGATCGAAAGTGGCGAAGCCTCAGATAAAGAGGTAAGTGAGCAGGTTGAAGAGGAGAAAGTGGAGATTGGTGAAAGCGAGGTTGAGAGAGTTTCAGATGAATTAGAGGAGCTTCTGGAAAAGCTGGATGAAGAAATGGCTACTGAGCTACTTAAAGACAGCGAGCAAGTGGAGAAGGAACAAGTAGTGATAGATGAAACGATTGAAGGAGGCGAAGCACTAGAAGGTAAGGTGGAGATAGAGAGCGGATCAGAGGAGGTTTTGGATAGCGTTGTCGAAACAGAATCTATGAGCGAATCAGTAGAAAGCGAGCACGTTGATGCACTGCCGGATAGCGTTGAGATAGAACCCTTCTTTACTCCAGAGCTAAAGCCTGTAGAGCAAGCGGAGCCTGAGCTAGAGCCTGTAGAGGGAGAAGCTGAGGTGGAAGGATGAGAATCTTAGAAAAGAGCGGGACTGTTATCATAGAGCTTTCTGAGAGAGAATTTAAAGCTTTATTGTTAATACTTGAGAAGCTTTTGGAGCTCTATGAAGAAATTGAGGAAACTACGATGAACGATAGAGCGGGTGAGCTAGTTGTCTCAAAAGCCTATTAAACCATTCTCACCCTACAATCTATTCTACTACTGTTCTAACTGTAGAATCTGGGTATTGAAGAGTAGAGCTGAGAGAGATAGAATGGGTAGGCCTATATGTCCTAGGTGTTGTTCAAACCTCAGGACTTCTTCAAGAAAGAGGAGGAAAAAAGCTAGAGCAAAGAGCCCTCTTCTAAATGTATTAATCGCTATATTTTGTCTTTAAATTCATTAAAAGCTCTATTACTTCAGGCTTCTTTAGAATTTCTAGGAGTTCTTTAAGTGCTTGCGTCTTCACCTCCTCCCTAATTACCTTCTCTCTTTCTTCTCTCTTTAGGGGAAATCCACATTTTAGACAGAATTTAGCTGTAAACGGGTTTTCCTCCTCACATCTACTACACTTAAGAACTTCCTCCTCTTCTTTCTCCTTAATCTCGGCTTTATTGTAGTGTGCTAGGTATGCTTTCTCAACTTCTTCATTCGATATTTAGCGTAGACGTCTATCATCTTCCTAGTCTTCCAGCCGAACCAGATCATCATTTCCTTTTCTGTTAACACTCTCCTCCTCAGGAACTCGGTAGCTCTAGTATGCCTCAGTACATGGAACTTCTTCCTAATCTTAGGCAGTTCAGCAAGCCTCCAAGCCTCGGTTAGCCTCCTCAGTAGAGTATTGTAGTTGTGTCTGAATATGAGCTCATCCTCGCCGATCTCGCCAAGAGTTTCGAGATAGATTAATAGAAGCTTTGCATACAAGAACAGTCTTACAACCCTCTTCTCTGATTTCGAAACTTTAATGAAGAGTCTAGCCCCATACTTGTCGAAAACTATATCCCTTCTCCTGAGGCTTAGCACCTCTCCAACTCTAGCACCAGTTTCATATACTATTGCCACAAGAGTCTTTAGTTCAAGCCCTCCAACAGCACCGCAGGCATTTATAAGTCTTTTAATCTGCTCTCTCGTGAGAACTTCTACTAGCCCGCTCTTCTTAACTGGAACCCTGACTTTCTCGTAAAGCTTCTTATACTTTTCTTCTTCAGTAGTTTCGTAGAGGAACTTCAAGTAAAGCTTTATCACCTCTGGAAATTTTACTGTTTCCTTTGATCTAAGCTTAAGGTAAATCTCGTAGTCTAGTTCTCTAGGATTTTTACCTATATCGTGCATTGCCTCGCAGAACTTCCTAAATTCGCACATATACCTATGTAAAGTATTATTAGAGTACTCGCCTCCTCCCCTACTCCCCCTAGACCTAAGCCAGCTGAGAAATCTTCGAGCCTCTTCCCTATAGTAGAGCCAGCCTCTCCTCTTACCCTTCTCGACGAATAGAGACTCTGGATTGCGCCTTATTGTGGTGTGCCTAGGCACGTGAGAAAATTTCGATTTCCAGTATTTTAACCCCGGTGGCAACTTCTCCACCGGGACACTCAGTACTCAAGATCCAAATCATCCTTTTGGTCATTGGGGCTAGAGTCATCATCCCATTAAAAGGTATAAGCATATAGTTATATTTGTTTTCCCGTTAATCTCTATATTTTATATGTGATTGATGAAAGTTTTCGTCGACATGTTTACGAATATTCCATTTTAATTGTAAGTGGCTCTATTTAGCTGATGTTGGGGGTAGATATTTTTGGATTTGTGAAATAAATTTTAATGTTTTAAATATTGGGGAAAGAATTTCAGAGAATATTGTATGGTTAAAGTAGTATGTTGAATTTATTTGGGCTCTAAC
>QMRG01000021.1 GCA_003649235.1 Thermoprotei archaeon
ATACCTCTAATTGGGGAAAAGTTCTCGGAAATTGAAGTACAGACGACTCACGGCAAGATAAGGCTACCCGACCACTTTAGAGGGAAATGGTTCGTGCCTTTTAGCCATCCAGCTGATTTTACATCTGTATGTACTACAGAATTTGTAGCATTTGCGAAATGATATGAAGATTTTAAAAAACTAGAAGTAGAACTTATAGGTCACAGCGTAGACAGTACGTTCAGTCATATCAAGTGGATAGAATGGATAAGAGAGAAACTAGAAGTAAATATTCCATTTCCCGTTATAGGAGATCCTCGCGGAACTCTAGCTGAAAGATTAGGTTTTTTCACGCGCAATCCACTACTCATACTGTTAGAGCTGTTTTCATAGTAGACCCGAATGGCATTATTAGGGCAATACTGTACTATCCTCAAGAGCTCGGGAGAAATATAAATGAAATCTTGCGAATGGTTAAAGGATTACAAATATCAGATAAATATAAAGTGGCTCTACCAGCTAACTAGCCGAATAACGAGCTTGTTGGAGGACATGCCATAATCTCGCCTCCGTCGACTGTAGAAGAGTTTGAGGGAAGATTAGAAAAATACGAATGTTTCGACTGGTGGTTCTGTCATAAGGAACTTCCTCCTGAAGAAGCCGAAGTTGCTAGAAAATTTCTAGAACGTATAGCTAAACTTCCAAAATAATTTAACCTAAAATATTTTTTACTACTTAACTTTTACTATTTATTATTTTAAAATTAGGAAATTATTCTAGGCTAACGTTTTATGTCTATAAAGATAACGTTTAAATACGACGTATAACGAATAACCCTTAAGTACCTGTCGAGGGGTCCTCTTGCGGGCAAGCGTTATAGAGGCAGAGAACGCGAGGATAGCATATTGTATAGGAACTGGAAAATATAAATATTTCCATGCTAAAGATCCATACTTACACTCTTTGGCAAATCTCTTGGTAGATAATAAGGAATCTGCGGGAACTATAGAAATAACATCTGGCAGGGTAAAACTTCTATTTCACGATGACGCGGTTATAGCTGTCACCGGAGATTGTGAAGTAAAAATAGGAAACACAGAAGCATCTCCATGGCAGGCACTACCTGTGGCAAAAGGTTCATGCGTAGAAGTTTCATCTAATTCTATAGCATATATAGCTGTTGTAGGAGGATTTGAAACTCCATACCTAGTATTAAGTCTTGCCAAGAATAGAGTTCTAGGCTTTTTCTCTAATGGCAGGCTTTCCCAATTGATAGATGAACTCCCTGCAAGACGAATACCACAAACATTTAGAAGGAAAAGCGGAGAATTTAAAGATGGAATATATCGCGCCGCGCGTTCTCTTAAAGCGGCATTAGAAGCTTACAAGAGAGGGGCTAAGTTGGTCAGAGTTAAAGTCAATGGACGAGTTTACGAAGCCTGGGTTGAAGAAATAGCATAAATAACTCCTTCTTAGGTGTTTTTCATGGTTAAAGATCGATTTAAAAAGTTAGAAGAGTATAGACGGTTAGCCCATTTAGGAGGAGGGCTTGAAAGAATAGAAAAACAACATAGAAAGGGAAAACTTACCGCTAGGGAGAGACTTAACTTACTCGTAGATCCCGGCTCGTTTATAGAACTAGGAGATTTCATACTTCATCGAGCCACAGGTTTTGGCATGGATAAATTTTTCGCATTAGGAGATGGCGTGGTAACAGGTCTAGGTGAAATTGATGGGAGAAAAGTGGCATTATATTTGCAAGATTTCACGGTTAAAGGCGGTAGCGTAGGAGAAATGCACGCTATGAAGATAGCGAGGACTATAGAGCTGGCTATAAAGCTCGGAATACCAGTTATAGGTATAAATGACTCGGGAGGAGCTAGAATACAAGAAGGCATCGACAGTTTGAAAGGCTATGGAGAAATATTCTATAGAAACGTAATGGCGAGCGGCGTAATACCGCAGATAGTAGCTATAATGGGGCCTTGCGCTGGCGGAGCTGTCTATTCACCTGCTCTAGCCGATTTTATAATAATGACTCGTAAAACCAGTTTTATGTTCATAACAGGGCCTAAAGTAGTTAAAACCGCTATTGGAGAAGAGGTGACATTTGATGAATTAGGAGGAGCTGAAGTACATGCTTCAAAAAGCGGCGTGGCTCATTTCATCGTAGATAGTGAGAGAGAAGGAATAGAACTTATAAAGAAACTCCTATCCTACCTGCCTTCTAACAACTTAGAAGATCCACCATATCTAGACACGGGAGACGATCCCAACAGAACGAGCAGCATATTGGACACAATAGTACCCGATGATCCAATAAAACCTTACGATGTTAAAGATGTTATAGAAACCGTGTTAGATAAAGAGACATTCCTCGAGGTACAAGAACACTTTGCTAGAAATGCCGTAGTAGGTTTCGGTAGGTTAAACGGCCATGTAGTTGGAGTAGTGGCGAATCAACCAGCTATACATGCCGGTGTACTCGACATAGATTCTAGCGATAAAATCTCCAGGTTCGTCAGGTTCTGCGATGCATTCAATATTCCAGTTATAACTTTCGTAGACGTACCGGGATTTATGCCTGGTACACATCAAGAACATGGAGGAGTTATTAGACACGGAGCTAAAATAATATATGCGTATTCAGAAGCTACTGTTCCTAAAATCACAGTAATATTACGGAAAGCGTATGGAGGGGCTTACATAGCTATGGGTAGTAAACATTTGGGAGCCGATGTAGTTTTAGCCTGGCCAACTGCCGAAATAGCGGTTATGGGTCCTGAAGGAGCTATAGAAATAATCTACAGGAGAGAGTTAGCCGAAGCCGAAAATCCAGAGGAACTTGCTAAGAAATTCGTTGAAGAATATAGAGAGAAGATAGCTAACCCATATGTTGCATCTTTCAGAGGCTATGTAGATAAAGTGATAATACCTCATGAAACTAGACCTTTCCTAGCGGCAGTTCTAGATCATCTACTCTCTAAAAGAGAGAAGCCTCCGAGACCTCCTAGGAAACACGGAATACCTCCAGTATAACGAAAACTCTATTATCTACAATCTCTATATCCGGGATTAATATGGATGAAAAGATAATAGTAGCCTTAGCATCAGTCTACGGCTATATACTAAAACAGGTCAAGGACAAAAGTAGAAATAAGCCGGTTAGAAAAGCTAAAATAAATTCTTGGCGTTTAGCAGCAAAACTCGACATATGTGAAGATTATATTTAATATACTTGTTGTTTTCGTAACGGATAAATAAGAGGCTTAAGTTCATACACTTGCCTGCGTGGGAATGTGAGTAGAAAATTCAGAGTAACAATCGATGACGAAGTCTATGAAATAGAAATAGAGCTAGCTGATGCCGAGAGCGAAATCGAGCTTCTTAAAAAATTATTTACAAAATCCAAGATTAGAGAACTAAAAAAAGTAGAAACATTACCAAAAGTTTCAGATAAAGTAATAGTCGCCCCTATGACGGGTAAGGTTTTAGCCTTAAAGGTAGGATATAATAGCGAAGTTAAAGAAGATACGGTTATAGCAGTTCTCGAATCTATGAAAACTCAGATAGAAATAACAGCTGGTAAGAGAGGCAAAGTTAAAAGAATTTTTGTAGAGGAAGGACAGGTAATAAAGCAAGGACAACCTCTACTAGAACTGGAAATCACTTAGAAGATTCTATCAATAGCTTTTCAAGAGAAAAGGAGTCTATTTCCTTTATTCCATTCTCGGTTTCAAGTACTAAAGAACCTGTTTGTCCTATTCCTTTCAAGATTCCGCTAAACTTGCCTGTTTCGCAGATAGCTACAACTTTCTGACCTTTCCCATATAACATTTCTTCTACTTTCTCTATAATGACCTGCTCTTTCCTTCTTTCTAAAATGGCGATGTATTTATCAAATTCACGCAGTATTTCATCTAGCAACTCTAATATATCTAGTTTATAGCCAAGCACTTCAAGAATTGTAACAACGCTATCCTGTAAGTCAGCTGGAAGATCTCTCAAATAAAAGTTAACATTTATCCCTACTCCTATAATGGCATGTACAACGTCGTCACTATCAATCTTGACGTCCACCAATACACCACTTATCTTCTTACCATCTACCACTATATCGTTAGGCCATTTTATCCAAGCGTTTAAACCTTTCAACCTTAAAACTTCTACGACAGAAAGAGACATTGCTAAGCTTAGAAAGGGTACAACGCTCGCAGGAATACAAGTTTTAAGCACTAGCGAAAACCATAAACCACCAGGCGGAGAAGCCCACGTCCGTCCCCGTCTACCAATACCACTCGTCTGATACCCGGCGATAATCGCTAACTTCTCACTTCTCTTCATAACACTTCTGGCTATAATCATCGTAGATCGCGTTTTTCGAACATAGAGGAAATCTGTTAAAGAATGCGTCAGAGAGGAACCTTCGCTCACATATTCGCCGCTTTTAACCTTCATCATCCAAGAGATATAGTATCGACGCAGATATATAACGTGTTTCAAGTGTATAAACGTATGCCCGAACCTCCCTTTAAAAAGATACTCATAGCTAATAGAGGAGAGATCGCTGTAAGAATAATAAGAGCAGCAAGAGAAGAAGGCATAAAAACGGTAGCGGTTTACTCCGACGCTGACAGAAATTCGCTCCATCGGCTTCTGGCAGATGAATCCGTATGGATAGGCAATCCTCATCCTCGTTATAGTTATCTTGATATAGAGAAGATAATAAATGCTGTGAAGAAAACCGATGCTGAAGCTGTACACCCAGGCTACGGTTTTCTAGCAGAAAATCCACATTTCGTGGAACGGTTAGAAGAGGAAGGCATTGTCTTTATAGGGCCTCCTAGCCACGTGCAAAGGCTTGTAGGAGATAAATTAGGGGCTAGGAAGAAAGTATCAGAAGTCGGAGTGCCTATAGCTCCAGGCACGCTTAGCTCTGTATCGATCGAGAATGCTGTCGAAGTAGCGGATAAAATAGGCTATCCTCTAATAGTTAAACCGGCAGGCGGTGGAGGAGGCATAGGGATGGCTATAGTATATAGCGAAAAAGAGCTTCTTGAAGCTGTAGAGAGGGCATCTAAGCTAGCTAAATCCACTTTTGCAAACCCGGAGGTTTATATAGAAAGATATTTTCCCAAGGCCAGACATATAGAAGTTCAAATACTAGCCGACAGTCATGGAAACGTAATTCACCTTTATGAAAGAGAATGCTCTGTCCAAAGACGTTTTCAAAAACTCATCGAGGAATCTCCTTCACCGGCCTTAGATGAAGAAGGAAGAGATAGAATAACAAGTCTAGCGGTAAAAGTCGCTAAAGCGGTAGGTTATATCAACGCTGGAACAATAGAGTTTCTATATATACCCGATCTAGATGAATTCTATTTCCTAGAGGTAAACTCTAGAATACAGGTCGAGCACCCAGTAACTGAAATGGTTACTGGAATTGATATAGTAAAAGAACAATTCCGAATAGCGGCAGGCGAGAAACTTAACATAAGCCAAAACGAGGTTGAACAGAAAGGACATGCGTTCGAAGCTAGAATATACGCTGAAGACCCCCTTCGAAATTTTATGCCTTCACCTGGTGTAATTACAAACTATTTGCCACCAAGCGGTCCTGGAGTTAGAGTTGATTCTGGAATATATCCAGGCTATGAGATACCTTCTTTTTACGATCCTTTAATACTTAAGTTAATCGTCTGGGGTAAAGATAGATTAGAAGCTATTAAGAGAATGAGAAGAGCTCTTGAAGAAACAGTAATTGAAGGAGTAGCAACCAACATAGTCTTTCACGAAGTCGTATTTAGAGATGAGGCGTTTAACAATGGAATTATAACTACGAATTTTATTAAAGAAAGAGAAATACTTAAAAAAGTTAAAGAATATAAGAGTAAGAGATTAAAACTACCCATAATGGTTGAAGAGAAGAAAATATTTAAAGAGCATGAAAGAGAAGTTCAAATAGATGCATGGAGATTCTCGGCTAAGCTTGGCTTATAATTCTAGTTACTCAAATTAAACTATAAGAAACTCTTAGCTTCTATTTTATTCAATAATTAATATATTTTTACTCATATAATGAGGTATTAAGCCTCGAAGTTTCTAAAGATAGATAAATTTTTTTACCATGACAACATAGAAATAACAGGTGGAAAATGTTATGAAAAGGGAAAAAGAAATAGCCATGAAAATATTAAGAAAAGATCCTCGCGTAAGAAGATTGCTAATGGATCTGCCTAAAGAACTTTCTGAAAAATTCACTTTCAGTTTGAGAGATTTAGCAAAAAGACATAGTATATCCTATGGCAGAATATCTAAAATCATAGAGCGATGGCATAAAAACAATATATTAAAGATAAAGGCGATACCTAATTATCATGTACTAGGATTAAGGTTACTTCTGGTTTTTGTAGAACCTAAAACAGAGGATTGGATTAAAAAAGCTACGGAAATGCTATACTTTAGATTTGGAGGATGGGCATACGGAAATGGAAAATATGCATTAATGCTACTCACTCCTCCGCTCAACAAAGTTGAGGATCATTTAACATATATAGAGGAAAACATAGGTAAAATGAAAGACTATTACATTCTTAATCGATTGCTGCCAGCAATGCCTAATCTAGATTACTTGTTTGAGGAAAAAACACCTTGGAGTAAACTGCCAATAAGGGAGGCTAGAGAAGTACTTTATAGAATAGTATTCGATAAATTAGATATACTGAGTTTATCGAAGCTAGAACATGATGGTCTAGTTAGGATAACTGATTTATCTAGGGAACTGAAAACAAATAGAAAGACTCTTGAGTACAGGCTTAGAACTAGAGTGAGAAATCTTATAGAAGGCTTTTCGCTAGAATTGAACCTATTAGAATACGATGAAGCGCCTAAACATCTATTCGTCATATGGGGAGACCACGTATATAAGCTATCCTCGACCGTAGCTTCACCATATCCTACTGAAGTATATTTAGGAGATAAAGTTGCGGCGATGCTTATAGATCTTCCGAGCAAAGAGAGATTAGGCTTCTTAGATTACATATCATCTCTTGGAGAATGGCGTGAGTATCAAATAGCTCCAGATTGGCAGTATAAGCCACTACCGGTAAATGCGCTTGCTGGCAAGAATATGTGGATGAGCGTAATCACGTTATAGTATTTAATGATATTAATATTTTTTCTATTTCAACATGTAAAATCCAAGAATAATTAGCAAGAGAAACTATTCATTAATAAAAATTAAGAAGATTATGCTATAAAAAATATTAATAAAAATACTTATTAGGACCGAGACATAACAATTATTTTGGGTGGCGAAAATGAACAAAATAGAAAACATTGAAAGAAAGAGGTATGTAAAATTACTAATGAAAGATGAAAAAATACGCAACCTAATAGTAGGATTAGCTAAGCAATTGAATCAGGAAATCATAGCAGATTTAAAAGTACTGGCAGAACGTTATCAGATACCTTACTCGAAGGCGTGGAGAGTTGTTAACTTTCTACGATCCACTGGCGTATTAACCTTAAGAGCCGAACCTAACTATCCAGCTCTCGGATTAACGCCCACGCTTTATATTGTCGATATCGATACGAAGGATTGGTCTAAATACGCTGACAAACTATTGTACTTGAAATATGCAGTTGAGGCTTATGGAAAAGGTAAGAGAGCTTTGCTGTTAATAACAGCACCTAGCGATATCGTTAAAGAACATATAGAATATATCGAATCTAATATTGGTAAAATCGTTGAATATCATGTATTTGATCACGCTGTTATCGGAGTTCCAAATCTCAACTATTTAACTATAGATAAAGTACCATGGCATGAGATACCAGTAGTGTTCTATGATAAGGTTAGAAGTAAGAAAAAATTCGATAAACTCGATATTTCAATAATAGCGAGCCTTGAGAAAGATGCGCCTAAGAAAGTATCTGAAATCTCTGAAGAATTAAAGGTCAACAGGAAGACTATAGAGTATAGGATGAAGAGCAGAGTAGCGCCATTGATAGAAGGTTTCCAACTACGGTTAAGCTTATGGCCTCTCGATATAGCGCCTAAACTGGCCGTAGTGGTGAGAGGGAGTGAAGCTCACAGGTTGATTACTATAATGAGCTCTAGCTATCCATCGACAGTATATATCGGTAGAAACATAGCGTTTGGAATAATACAGCTACCGTGTAAAGAGAGGATAAACTTCGCCCGTTACTTGTCAACGATAGGAGAATGGGAGGAATACATTCTAGAACCTAGCGAGATAAGACGCACATTGCCAGTAGAAGCCGTAGTAGAGCCAGGAAACTGGATAGAAAAAGTAAGTAAAGAATAAATTTTATTTCTTACGTTTAAGGAGTAGAACCGCGATTATCACTATTACTACAACGATAACCACGACTAAGAGCAGTGTCATATCGGCGAACATTGGCGGGGCAGCGGCTTCCCAAAGACCTCCCTTATGTTCGGCTAATGCCCATTCCACGATGTTTGTGAATAGCTTAGCGCCCTGCTGTGGATATTGACCTTTATACCTGTCGGGATTCTTTAGTTCTGGCTTGTACATTCCGGTGTAGTGGTCAAACGGGGAATCGCCGGTAACTATGACTGCATTTTTCTTGTCAGGCATAACTTCTATAGCCATAAGCACAAATCTGCCTTCATCGCCTACGCTATATGCATTTGGATCCGGTGGGTTATGATTTACTATTTTACCTTTCTCAGTAGTCCACATAACACGGTATACGTTCGCTGGCTTTTCTTTATCGAGAGCAACCCACTTGCCGTTTACGTAAGCTACTACGACGCTTGGCCCATGGAATAGAGCTCTCTCTACTCCAGAAACCAAAAACTCTACTTCCTTATCTGCATTATCACTTAAACCTAAAACTCTATAAGGCTGTCCAGCATTAGATTTAGCATCTTCTACGGAACAGTACTCCAGTCTTAGTACGGAGCCAACGGTTTCTAAGACGTCATTTACCGGTTTCTGTCTATTGCTATCATCTCCATAGTCGCTATCTCCGGCCACCCAGAGGACCTTTCCACCTTCATCAAACCACTTCTTTATGGCGTTTAATTCGTCAGCGGAAATGCCAGCAAACGGATCTACGAATACGATTATTAAGAGAGTAGCATCTTTTATTTTATCATAGGTTAAATCTTCGGTTATAACGACCCAGTTCGCCGAGATATCCGCCATTGCTGTTTTTAATTGCACATCTTCGCCAGCTAACCCTTTCATATAAACAGCTATTGTCCCTCCAGGGACTGCATAAAGCGTTGGGAGCATGAGGCTCGTCAGAACAAGTAGTAGAATTACGAGGCTTTTTTTCATAATTCCACCGTATGAAGAAAACTTCTACGATTATTTAAGGATAATGCTTAAACAAAATTATGCGAAACCATCATATACTCGTAGATGCTTTTTACAATTGGGTGGTAACTTGGATAAGAAAGTCATTATCGCCCTTATAATCTTGGTAATTATCATCGCCGGTGCTTTCTACTTCTTAGGTCCTTTCAAGCCAACTGAAGAAGGCATAGTATTGAAGGTTATAACCAGACATGGAGCTGATATACAAGAAATTACCGAACAAAGCTTCTTAAAAAGTGAAGTAGCTAAAAAATACAATATAAAAGATATAGTATGGCTACCTGTAGGGCCTCACCTCTGGATAGACACTATAAAAAGGAGCGGAGACGTAGACGTAGGATGGGGTGGAGGTCCTGTACTCTTTGATGTACTATTAGAAAATGAACTGTTAGCTCCTCTTGAAGGACATGAAGACTTAGATGCTGTGTTAAAGGAAATTCCAGACGATATAAGCGGAGTTCCTATGAAAAGAAAAGGTTCTGATGGAAAAATATACTGGGTCGCCGCCGCTATAGCCTCTTTTGGGTTCACTATAAACAAAAATTACCTCACCGAAAGAGGACTTCCTGAACCAGATGAATGGATTGATCTAGGAGACCCGGTATACGCTAAGACCCTACCTTCTCCCAGCGTAGCTGTCGCCGATGCAACTAAATCGACATCGAACACTAGGATGTATGAAATCATTCTGCAAAAATATGGATGGGTCGAAGGATGGAAACTTATAACTAGAATAGCGGCTAACAGTAGAATATATGACCAATCGGGATTGGTTAGAGAAGCCGTAGTCAGAGGAGATGTGGGAGTAGGGATAACTATTGACTTCTACGGATATACTTCTCAACTAGAAGCCCCTGGAATAGCCAAATACATACTGCCTAAAGATGGAACTTTGGTAAATGGAGATCCGATAGCTCTACTAGTCACAGCTAAACATCCCGAAGCGGCAAAGGCTTTCATCGCTTGGATACTGAGCCCGGAAGGTCAGAAAGTATGGCTTCACCCATCGATTAACAGAATGCCTATAAACATTAAAGTATTTGAGACGGAGGAGGGGAAGAAGAGAGCCGACCTGAAGGAAAACTACGAGAAAACCTTGAAAGTGTCAACTATAGAGTTCAGCGATGAGCTAGCGTTAAGCTACGAGTACTCGTTGATGTGGTTCTTCCATGCAACTTTAGTCAGAGCCGAGCAACCGCTAAAGGAAGCTTGGATGACCTTAACCAGAAAATATAATGAAGGAGCCATAAGCGAGGAAGAATTTAACAGGCTAGTGGACGAGTTAGCCAATCCGCATAAATTGGCATTTATAGATCCCGAGACAGGGCAAGAAACCACGTTTACGCAGGAGTATGCCCAGAAAGTAAACGATAAGCTTAAAGACCCGACGTTTAGAGATGCGCTCGTAAAAGCTTGGAGAGAAGGAGCCGAGAAACGTTATAAGAAAGTGCTTGAAATGCTAGGCGGGTGAAAGAACAATTGATATCGAGAAGTCGTTTACGAGAAATTAGAAAATCTTTAGATCCGCTAATAGCATTCCAATATGTTTTTTCATATTTTTATCTCATTCTTTTTCTCCTCCTTCCAATAGCAACTATTATTCAGCAAGCCTTTATACAAGATGGAACGTTTAGTTTTCACTGGTTTCAAAAAGTATTTACCGATCCTGACTTCTTTTCCCTATCCCCTAGAGGCGGTATGTTCTTCGAATTGCATGGAGATACTATGTACATTTGGGGAATAGACCATGGATACATAATGAATTCTCTAATAGTAGCGACTATTGTGACGTTTTCAGCGTCAATTATAGGCGTAATAGCGGCATTGATAATAGCTAGATACGACTTTCCTGGGAAAAACATCTTTAGAGTCCTTATTCTAATACCAATGCTAGCGACTCCATTCGTAAACGCGTATGTAATAGGAAAATTTTTCCAACCAAGAGGAGGACTGCTAAACTTTATTTTCTATGATATTTTGCATATTCTGCCTTGGCGAGTCGATGTAAATGGACTCATAGGAATAGCCTTAGCACAAACTTTGGCATTTTATCCCATAGTCTATCTTAACGTGCTCGCTAGCTTAATGACGATGGATCCTACTATGGAAGAACAAGCTGAATCTTTAGGAGCTGGAGGTTTTAAACTTTTCAGAACTATAACCCTGCCATTATCAATGCCCGGATTAGCCGCCGGAGCTACGATAGTCTTTATATTCAGTCTAGAGGACTTAGGTGCTCCTATAGGATTTATAGGGTATAGTGGTAATCCTCTTGCCCGCAGAGTAATGTCGGTTTATATTTTTGACGATTTTGCGGCGGCAGTTACTGGAGCCATATCTCCTATAACCTCTGCGATAGCTGTAATATTAGTCGCTTTTGCCGTAACCGGCTTTTTGGCGATAAAGAAGTACGTTACATTAAAGACTTATGCCACGCTGAGCAAAGGTGGAAGATGGAAGCCGAGAACTCGTAAATTGGGAATTAAAGGCATGGCTTTAGTATATCCGTTTTTTATACTGTTAATATTGTCGGCTTCCATACCTCAAATAGGAGTTGTCATATTGGCTTTAACCGATTGGGCTATAAGCGGCTTAGCGCCTAAATCTATAACTTTCGAATACGTAAGCAGACTTTTCACGGATCCAAACGTAGTTAGAGCAATCTCGAATAGTCTGCTGTACTCGGGGGCAGCTGTCTTACTAGCCGTAATTCTCGGAAGTTGTTCCACTTATGTCATTGCTCGCTCTAAACTTCCCGGAACAGATGCTCTAGATTCTCTCTTGACGATGCCTATAGCGGTGCCGGGTATAGTAGTGGCGGTAGGATACTTTCTATTCTTTACTGGCTTCTTCAGAGGAACTGTTTTAGACCCCTTAGTTGATCCAGCGCTATTGCTCATATTCGCCTACAGCGTCAGGCGATTACCATTTACGGCTCGTAGCGTGTTTGCCGGGTTACAGGGAGTCCATGAAAGCTTGGAGGAGGTAGCTACGACTCTCGGCGCTACGAGGTTCAAAAGCTTCTTCGACATAGTTATACCGCTGATAGCTGCTAACGTGATAGGCGGCGGAATATTAACCTTCGTGTATAGTATGTCCGAAGTAAGCACCAGCGTAACTCTAGGAGCCTTAAGAGAGGATAGAGGACCAATAACTTTCTATATAAGTCAAGTAATATATGGCACAGCTGCCGTAGGAACCGTTAGCATAGCGGCGGCTCTCTGCCTACTTTTAATAACAGTTCAGGTGATAGCTCTGGCAGTATCAAACTATATCTTGAAGCAACGCGTAGCGTTTTTAGGAATATAGGTGGGAATATGGTTAAGGTGTCTCTAAGAAATATCACGAAAAAGTTCGGAAGAGTAGTAGCTGCTG
Organism: Thermoprotei archaeon; assembly: GCA_003649235.1. Classification (GTDB taxonomy): domain Archaea; phylum Thermoproteota; class Thermoprotei; order Thermofilales; family B69-G16; genus B69-G16. Next base: position 12,726 of record QMRG01000021.1, read on the forward strand.
ACCATATAACGCTAGATATTCAAGATGGAGAATTTTTCACGTTTTTAGGCCCCTCTGGTTGCGGCAAAACCACTACTTTAAGGTTGATAGCTGGATTGGAAGTGCCGGACGAGGGTAGGGTGTATTTCGACGATGTGGACGTAACAGACTGGCCATCCTATAAGCGTGGAGTAGGAATGGTGTTTCAAAACTATGCGCTCTGGCCTCACATGACTGTATTCGATAATGTTGCATATGGATTGAAGATAAGGAAAATTTCTCAATCCGAGATTAAAAGCAGGGTAAAGGAAGTCCTTGAACTGGTTAGACTTGAAGGACTAGAGGATAGATACCCGCATCAACTTAGTGGAGGACAGCAGCAGAGAGTAGCTCTTGCCAGAGCTTTGGTTGTCGAGCCGAAGCTACTACTCTTAGATGAACCTTTAAGCAACTTAGACGCTAAGCTCAGAATAGAGATGAGAGAGGAGCTTAAAGAGCTTCAGAAGAGACTAGGAATAACGACTATTTATGTGACTCATGACCAGGAAGAAGCCATGGTGTTATCCGATAGGATAGCTATAATGAACAATGGACGGGTAGAACAGGTAGGTACTCCTCAAGAGGTATATAGGAGACCGGGTAATTTGTTTGTCGCTACATTCATTGGGCGCACTTCAGTCTTAAAGGGAGTCGTTACATCTGTAGGAGATTTTGTAGAGGTAAAAGTTGGAGATATCAATGTAAAGGGTTTAGCGATAAACGAGGTTAGCGTTGGAGATAAAGTCTATGTAGTCTTAAGACCTCACGACTTCACGGTTAGGAAAGAAGAGGAAAAAGTGAACGTGTTTGAAGGAGTAGTTGAGTGGATGGCCTTTACTGGCGGGCTTTTAGAAGCTAGAATAGGAATAAAAGGCGGTAAAATTCTCGTTACTTTAGACGATGAAGTCGCCGCCAGTATGGGTGAAAAACTCCGAGTATACGTGCCTTGGCGTAACGTTATAATTTTGAAGTCTTAAGGCAATACTATTATATCCCCCAACCTTTATTTCTGAAGGGGATTATGAATAATAAAAAGTACATAGTCTTCCTAATTCTGGCGGTAGTCCTCCTCACTTCACTAAGCTTCTCCCTGCCCAAAGTCGAGCTGAAAAATGTAAGGGAAGTGGTAGAGTATCCGTTACCAGTACTACCGGAAATAGCCATATGGAACGGTGAGTTAATAGTAAAGGTAAAAGCATCTCAAGTAGCTAAAGACTGGAAAGCTTGGCTAGTAAGTAAGCATGGAACATACAATCTAGAACTGACATCTTCTAGCTACGGAGAAGAATCGTGGACTTTAGTTTTTAAAATACCTTCAGGAATCCCTCCAATTCTATACGATTTGAAGATTAGCTTTAACGATAATGGAGAGAAGGAATACATACAACCTAGAAGCGTCTCTGTCTTAAAAGAGTGGCCTGAAAAACTCAAAATAGGACATATAACTGATATCCATCTCCCTGGAGGAGCCCAAGTATACGCTCGCTGCGTATACGAACTTAACCTTATTAGACCAGATCTAGTGGTAGCTACAGGAGATATCGTAGACGTCGATACCATTAAAAGTGCCTGGGTTTACTTCTTTTTCCTCTCTAATTACTGGAAAGTTCCTCTCTATTCTTTACCAGGGAATCACGATCATGCAGGAGATGACGCTGTGAATTATCAAAAATTTGCAGGGCCTCTATACTGGTATACACGTATAGGACCATACTTGATAATAGCTCTCGATACTGCAGCTGATGGCTATGTGACTAAAGAACAACTAGAATGGGCTAAAAAGATTTTATCTGAAAATCCCGATGCGATCAAAATAATGTTTTTCCATCATCCGCTATTCAATTATCCAGGCGGAGAAATAGAAGTCGATTTAGAGAATGTTGCAAAAGTTAAAAATAAAATGTATTCGAGCTGGGTGGATCATTTTGAAGAAGCTAGCATATTGACGAAGATCATCGCGGATTATAATGTTAGACTTATCTTATCGGGACATATACACTCTGATACTGTAACAGTAATGAACGGGCGTCATTACTTCTTCGTAAAAGAGCCTAGTGGGGGAAGTGTACGAGAAGGTGCTCACTATCAATCCTATAGGATAGTATATGTGTCAAAGACTGGAGAAATTGAATCTATAATGTATCAAGGTAGAGGCTTATTTGAATATCCTAATAGTATTCCAGTAGGCAATATACTCTATTATTATACTCCAGCTAACGACGGTTCTTCAAATGCGGTATCGCTTAGAGTAGACAGCGACTTAAAGACTGAAATACCGATAGTGGCCGAGTTTAAAGTTAAAGCAGGTGAGGAATACAAACTTTATGGAGTAGAAAACTATGAAATTGAATCGTATGAAGTAGAAGGCGGCATACTTTACTTAGTTAAAGCGACTATTCCTGTTGAAGGAAAGCTAAGGATGACTCTAGCCGCTACAGATGATAAATCTCCACCTAAAGTAGAGGCCATAGAATTAGATGAAGAGTCTAAACATTTCATAATCAAAACATCTGATGAAGGTTGGGGAGTTGCAGATGTTATCGTAGAAATATCTGTGAATGGTGGAGAATGGGAGAAAATGGAGGCTATACCGCTAATTTTAATCGACAGAGACAAGGGAATAGTCGATGTCTATGAAAACCCTGAATTTACCGTAGAAGTACCAGGTACTGGTACTATAAAGTTAAAAGTTAAAGCGGTTGATTTTGCAGGTAACGTTGGAGAGGAAGTCGTTAAATCTTTTGAATTAACAGAAGAAAAACCTGAAGAAGGTGGAGTGGAAAGACCCTCTCCACAGTTGCCCGTACAGACGATGCTGATAGCGGTATTAGCGGTACTACTTGTGATACTGGCACTTTTGATAATTAAGAGAAAGAAAAGTTAAAAGTCGAAACTCTAATTAAGCTCCTTATTTTTCGTACAAATATGTATGATGTAATAATTGTAGGAGCTGGTATCGCTGGTTTAACGGCAGCACTCTATTCTGCTAGACAAAATTTAAAAACGCTTGTAATATCGGCAGATCTTGGAGGACAACTGCTACTAGCTAGTGAGATCCAGAATTATCCCGGCTTTATTAAGGTTAAAGGCTTTGAGTTAATAAAGAAAGTCGAAGAACAAGCTAGGCTTTATGGCGCCGAGTTCATTTTTGACAGAGTAACTGGTTTAGAAGAGGTGAATGGGAAGTTTAAGGTTAAAACTACAATGGGAGAATATGAAGCTTTAGCGCTAATTCTAGCTTTCGGCAAAACTCCGAGAGAGATGGGCATTCCTGGTGAGAAAGAACTGAAGGGGAGAGGAGTATCTTACTGTGCAATATGCGATGCTCCTCTTTTCAAAAACTGTAGTGTCGCTCTAGTCGGTTGGGGAGAAGCTGGACTAGAGGCGGCTTTAATTCTCAAAGATATTGTAAAAAAGCTTTATTGGATTTTCCCCGGAGCTAAGCCTGTGAGAGATCAACAGATGTTGAGATTCGTACTAGATAGTGGAAAGGTAGAGTTAATGCCTTTTTCTGAAGCTGTAGAAGTTAAAGGAGAGAAAAAAGTAGAGTATCTAGTGGTTAAGAATAAGAAAACAGGAGATGTAAGAGAATTGAAGGTTGATGGAATTTTTGTGGAAATGGGTTATGAAGCGAAGACTGATTTCGTAAAAGGTTTTGTCGAACTATCCGAGAAAGGAGAAGTAAAGATAAATAAACTGGGGAGAACTTCGAGAAAAGGAGTTTTCGCGGCAGGCGATGTCACAGATATGCCTTATAAGCAAGCAGTGATATCGGCAGGTCAAGGAGCTATAGCAGCTCTTTCCGCTTACAACTACGTAATGGAGTTAAAAGGAAAGAAGGTTGAGATGCAAGCCGATTGGAAGCATTTAAAAATATCGGAGGAAGAAGAGAAAAAAAGGCTTTTTCATAGCTCTAAAGTGAATCTATAATTGCCAAAACAGGCACGTAAACTTATTTAATTACTGTAGATGAAAGAATACCGTGATTGTAATGAATCTTAGACTCTTCCTTCGCTTACAATTGATCGCGTTTATTCTTTTTACTCTAGTAGTTTTACATTTTCCCGTTTCAACATCACAGCCTCAATGGGAATTCTGTAATGGATATATGTACTATATCTACGGTGAAATGGCTTGTTCTGCCTGTCGAAGCACGAAAGAGTTGTTAACAAAAATGTGTGGAGAAGAGCATATAGTGTTCAAAGAACTTACCATTAATGAAACTTATATGGATGAATATCAGCAACTCTACGAAATACTCGAGCTTGGCGATGTTTATCAAATACCATTAGTAGTCGTTTTCAAAGATAATGACCCGATCATAGTTTGTATAGGTAACTATGACGTAGAAACTTGGAAGAAGATATTTCAAATTCAGAAAGATATGGAAGGGTTGATAATAGTAGATACAAATGGTCAAGTCAAAGTTGCAATGCAAGAAGAGTTAATGGTTAAGGTTAAGGAGATAGTATTAGGTGTGGCAGAACCAAGGATCGAAAAAATGAGTTTAGAAGAAGCTTTTCCTGTAGTGATTGGTGCTGCATTGGCGGATTCTGTAAATCCATGTACTTTTAGCGTATTTACGGCTCTGTTGCTGATAGCTACAGCTAGAGGGAGAAAAATAGTGTTTACAGGGTTAGCATTCATTTTTGCGATATACGCCATGTACTTTGCCATGGGATTCGGGTTGATAAAGATCTTCTACTATATCAGCTTCATAAAATGGATAGTTGCTGCTTTAGCGCTAGTATTTGGATCGCTATCTATTCTAAGCGGGCTTAGAGGATTTAAATC
>QMRG01000022.1 GCA_003649235.1 Thermoprotei archaeon
AGCTCTATCTCCTCGTCGGTCAAACCATACTTTTTCAGCGCCTGTAGCTTCTGCCTCAGGGTGTTCTCGTCTATGACACCGTTGGCGAAGGCGTACACCAGGCGGTTGCGGTACCACGAGATCTGCCTCCAGACCATGCGGTTCCTGATCAGCTTCCTGTAGTAGTCTATCTGTTGCTGGTACTTCCTGACATCGATTCCCCTGGCCCTGAGCAGATCCTCGAACAGCCTCTCCCACTCTGGTATGTACCTCGCGTCGCTCGCGAACTGGCGTATCGTCGGGATGAGGTAGGTCATGATCCTGTAGGCCTTGCGTAGCTGGAGCTCCAGCTCGAAGATCCTCAGCTCCTCGCTCGTCCACCCACCCCTGAGCATGAGGTCCTTGATCTGCCTAGCGAGCTCCTGCGGAACGGTGAAGTACTCGTAGATCCTCACGTACTGCGTCACAACGCGGTTCACCTCACTGCTAATCATCCTCGCATGGATGTACCTTACCCACAGCTCGGCGAACGTCTTCTCGACGCGCCTCAGCTGCAGGATCTTCCTCACGTAGTCCATCGGGACCTCTATGTACTCCGCCATGGACGCCAGCGTTCCTAGGGTCGGTATGTACTCGATCATGGACTCGATCTGCTCGGCGAGGAGACGGATGCTGATCTCCTTCTCTGTGATGCCGACCTCGCTCAGTATCTCCCTGACCTTGTCCTCGACATCCCGCGGCAACTCGGCGCCGCGCGCCTTGGCCCTCAGGTAGCTGTACATCAGCGCCCTCGCGTCGTCCGCGAGGGCCCTCGCCTGGATGTACTGGAGCCATATAGGCCTCCACTCCTCGGGAACCCTGCGAGCCTCGAACACCCTGTTGATGAGCTCTGCTGGTATCGCCACGTACTCCGCCATCGTCGCGAGCATGCTCGGCGTCGGTATGTACTCCCTGGCCTCGGTGATCGCTATCTCTAGCTCTGCACGTTCTCTCAGTATCTGGATCTCCAGCTCGGTGAAGCCGTGCTCCAGCGCCCTGCGCAGGTACTGCTTCCACTGCTCCTCGGTGATGGCACCGTATCGCAGCGCTCTTACCGCCGTCGAGAGCAACGACTTGTAGTCGCTCTTGATCGGCTTGACCCGTATGTACCGCTTCCATATCGGTAGCCACTCTTGAGATACTCCGTATCGCCTAAGCGCCTCCTCAACCATCCTCTCTGGAATGACGAGGTACTCGGCGAGCACGCCGAGGGTCGACGGCGACGGGACCCTCTCCCTAGCCGCCGTCCTAAGCTCGTCTATCCTCCTCTCGAACTCGGCGATAACGTTGTACATCACCCACTCGTGCGGCGCTATACCGAACGACTGGAAGACGCCCTTGTTGGCTTCGTAGAACTCCAGCAACTTCCTAGCCTTCTCGGCACCCTCTATCCTCAGCTCTCCCCTCTCGAACTTGAAGGTCATGGAGTAGCCCTTGAGCACCGCAACGACCTCCTCTACGGTCATACCAGAAGCCAGCGCGTTGTAGATCCTCGTCCTAAGCAGGGTGAGCTCGTCCTGGATCGGCTTCCTGACAACATAGGTTATCCAGTGCTGCAGCTCATCGCTCGGCAGGTTGAAGTGCTCGATGGCCCTGATGCTCGTGGTGATGGCTTCAGGGACTATCTCCAGCAGAGTGGCGTATGTTGTTAGACCAGGCGTGTACCACACAACGTTGGCGTTGATGTAGTCGACAGCCTGCTCCTTCTTGAACCCGAGCTTGGTGAGCTCCATGACCGCCTCCTCCATGGATATCCTTCTGGATCTGAGCAGGTTGATGATAGCCCTAACCTTGATCTCCTTGAAGAACCTCTGCACCATGAAATCGACGGCTAGCCATATAGCCTGCCTCACGTACTCGTGCTCATGCATCACGGCGACCAGGTCGTTGACCCACCTCTCCGCTTCTTCCTCGGTTGTGTAGCCCCACCTCAGGCCCCACAGAACCGACCACAGCAGGTACCTCGCGTAGAACCTGGTTCTCTCCCTAGCCTCCACATCGGCTAGAAGCTTGGCGTACTCAGTCCACGCACCGAAGTACCCTTCATCCAGCACCAACGATAGCTCCCTACCGCTGATAGCCTTTATCGTGGCGGAGAAGAACTTCTTGTTTATCTCGTTTACTATAGCACCGAGCCGCTGCTTGGCTTCATCTGGTGTCAACACATACGATCTCACAGCACCTATGACGGCTCTGTACGCCTCTCTGTAGATATCGAGAGCCCTGTCCATGGCAGCCCTAAGCTCCAGGAGCTTGGACTCGGCTGGCAGGAACGCGACTGGGTACTCCACAACAGCCTGGGACCAGTCCTTCTTCTCTGGATCGAAGTACCCAACCTCGAACTTGACCGTGAAGAAACCAGAGAGCAACTCGTTGAGCCTATCGAGAGACCATATACCCTCCTTGTAGAGGTTGATGAAGCCCGTCCTCAGCAGTGTCCGCTCCTCCGTCAGAGCGTTGATGCTCTCAGCTATCGCTACCCATGGTATCCAGTAGGGGTGGATACCCGTAGCCTGCAACACCCTACAGAACTGCTTCAGGTCAAAGACTATCTCGCCAGTGCGCAGGTACTCGAGGTACCTGTCGATCATCGGTTTAGCTGGGCAAGTCGTTCTATCTGGTATCAACCTCTTGGTTATCTCGTGGATGGCGGTCCTGAGACCAACACCGTGGGCAGACCAGTAGTCGAACAGACCCCATCTGGTCATCCATCTGAGGTCTATCTTCGTCGGTATGTCAGCCATGAGCTCGATTATGATGGCGTTGTCGGTCGTCCACCCAGGCTGCCACGGGAACCTGGCGTAGTCGTGCCACTTCATGTATGTGCTTATCATATCCTTCAGCACATCGTAGTTGAAGTTCAGCTCCTTCGGAGCGACAGCCCTCCATGTTGTTGGATCTATGCCGAACGTCGCCAGGAGACCAGCGTCTACTGGTGCCTCAGGGTTCCACAGCTCGCCAGCTATACCACGCCAGAAGAAGTCGGCTAGCTTCTCGGGCGGCGGGTACCTGTAGTGCAGCAGGTAGAACATGAAGGCGATGTCTGGCGTGAAGCCGTGCATAGCCATAACAGTCGCGAAGTGCCTCGGATCCTGTATGATGTCGCGGATCATCATCCTCGCCAGCTCGCTCGGGGTCGGTAACGCACCGACCAGCGTTGTCGGGAAGTGCCTATCCATACCGAACCTATCCTTGATCACCACCGACATCGTCTCAGAATCGTAGATCCTAGAGACGTCGCCCAGGGACTTGCGTATACGCTCAGCGAGCTTGCTCGGCAAGCCATAGAGCTTCTCTATGAAGCCCTTGTAGATACCACCCATCCTGAGCTGGTCTACAAACATCTTGTAGTTATCCATGAGTGTGGGTGTCGGTATAGACCTCCTAACAAGGTTGAGCGCGTGCTCCAACGGCGGGAGCTCGACGGTTACGTACTCCGTCAGGTTGTACCTGGTGACCGCCCTCGTGGGCTCGGCCCACCATATCATGTGGCCTATGATCATGTACCGAGCAACGTCGGGCATTATCTTCTCCACCTGCTCAGACACGGATCTGATGATCCTGCTCAGCATGAACCTGAACCTTCCTCCCATGCCCATGGGAGAGCCGAGGACCTCTATCATCGGCAGGCTCTCTACGATCGGATCTATGATTATCCTGATGCCGTGGGCGGCGGCGGAGAACATGACGCCGAACGACAGTAGCTGGTACATGAAGGCGACTGGGTTCTTCACAGCGGACGACAGCGCGCCCACCAGCTGGTCCAGCAACGGCTTGAACACTCTATCCACGAAGGCTCTGAACGGAGACGCCAGCTGGTCCAGCGGTGACGGAGACCTCGCCTCCACGAACGCGCTCAGGAGCCTGGACAGCGCGCCCCCAACAACCTCGGCAACGTCGTGCACGAACCCGATAACGGCGTCCATGGCCGCCCTGACCGCGCCCAGGAGCCACGCGCCGCCCGCTTTGAGGCACTCCAGGATCCTCGCAGCGAGGTCCCCTAGTACGCTCCACACCCACTGCACGCCCTCAACTATCTTCTGCCCGATCCACTGCAGGCCCCTCCAGATCGGCTCGGCGATGTTCTTCTGTATCCAGCCCCACGGATCCTTCGCGAACTGCTGGAGCCCCTCCCACAGCTGGCCGAAGAAGTTCCCGATGGACTGCAGCGCGTCGACGATGCCCTGGAGGAAGCCCTTGAACTTCTCGTAGAGCATGCTTGGTAGCTGTGCAACCGAGTTGACGAAGCCCATTATCGCTACTCCGACTCTATCGAGGTACTTCGATATCCTCTCAAACCAATCCTTCACTTCTTCTGGCATGAAGTACCATACAACGGCTCCTACGGTCCTAGCGCTGAGCCAGAGTATCCTCGGGAAGTTGGTGATCCAGTCCAGCGGGCTCCTGATCTCCGAGATGAGCTGATCCCACTCCCTCGCGAGCTCAGGGCTCACCTTCTCGATGAAGGCCCTTGCGTCTGGTATGACAGCGAGTGGCCTGAAGAAGTTCTGCACACCCTCCCACACCTTGCCGAGCTCCTCTCCTATCTTCGTGATCCAGTCGAATGCCTGCTTCAGGTACTCTGGAACCTTGGATATGGTGTCCACGATCTGCCTAAGCCAGTCACCGACCTGCTCAAACCTCTCCTCCAGCCACTTGCCGAAGCCCTCCAGTTGCTCCGTGAGCCACTGGAAGCCTCCAGCGATCCTGTTCCACAGCTCCTCGAAGAGCCTCCTAGTTGTGTCGAACGCACCTCCGATCCAGTCAACGAACTGTTGGAACGCACCCGTTATGCGAGCAATAACGTTCCGCTGTATCCAGTCCCAGGCCTCCTGGATCATGCTAGGTATCTGGCTGAAGAAGTTGGGGAGATCCCTTGTGAAGAAGTTCGTCAGCGTCTCAATACCGCTCTGTATCCACTCGGTAACCGTCTGGAAGGCGCTCTGAAGTGGCGAAATGATGTGTTGCTGTATCCAGTCCCATGCCTGACCAAGGAGTTGCTGAAACATGTTGGGTATCTGAGCAAACCAGTTCGGGAGGTCTTGCGTAAAGAACCGTGTCAGGGTATCGATGCCAGACTGTATCCACTGTGCAAACTGTTGGAACGCATCAGATAGAGGACCTATTATGTGTTGCTGTATCCAGTTCCACGCCTGCCCTAGGAACTGCTGTATCGTTGCGGGTATCTGTCCAAGCCAGTTGGGGAGATCCTGTGTGAAGAACCTGACGAGCGTGTTGATCCCGCTCTGAACCCAGTCAACGAACTGCTGGAAAGCTCCCTGCAGTGGAGCTATGATATGCTGTTGTATCCACTCCCATGCTCCAGAAACGGCTTCCTGGATCATCGACGGTATCTGTCCGAGCCAGTTCGGGAGATCCTGGGTAAAGAACCTTATCAGTGTGTCTACACCGCTCTGAACCCACTGCACGATGTTGCTGATAGCTTCGTTCAGGGGCGAGATGATGTAGGTCTGTATCCAGTCCCATGCACCCGCAACCGCCTCCTGTATCATGCTGGGTATCTGGCTGAGGAGGCTCGGGAGATCCTCGGTGATGAACTTCGTAACCGTGTTGATAGCCTCGCTGACCCAGTCAACGAACTGCGACAGCCCCTCGGATAGTGGGCCGATTATGTTCTGCTGGATCCAGTTCCATGCACCGCTCAGCTGGTTCTCCAGCCACTCGAGCAGGTTCATGAATGTTCCTGGCACCTGCTGTATGTAGCTCCATATGTTGTTCACAACAGAGGATATGCTGTCGATGACTGGCTTTATGAAGGTGTTGTAGAACGTTTCGAACACGCCGCCGACAGCGTCGGCGAACCACGACGAGAGCTCCTTGAACCTGTCGTAGAGCCACTGCTGGAGCTGTCCGATGGGATCCATTATGCCGTGGGTCGAAGAAACCATGGCTTCGAGGTCGAGCTCATCGATGCTGATAACGGTCATCGATGCTCTCGTTGCGGAGACAGCGATGACCCCAGGATCACGGCCGCGGTTCACGCTGTCGAGTACCGACAGCAGGTAGCGGGCATCGTCGGGGGTGAAAGGCTCTAGCCTGTGGTCTGTACTCTGCACCCGCACCCCCTAAACGAGATGAGCGAAAAGAAGGATTATAACTACTGACTAGCACTTGTTAAAAAATGCGTCTCCTCTGCCAGAAAGGATCGCGAGCTTCATCTTGGCTATCTCTGCCTGTAGCTTGGCCTTGAGCTCCTCGTTCGACGCTACGTCCAGCGTGAACTTCGGAGAGCAGTAGCCAGCGTACTCGATCATGCACGTCACGAGGAAGCGCTTCTCCCCCCTTATCCACGTCCTCTCGGTGACCTCCAGGATGTAGACCCTCGCACCGTCGAGCTCGACGACCGCTGGCGGCACTATTACCCTGGTCATCTACCGACCCTTGACCTGATGAGCTTGTGGAACCTCCACGTAGCCCTAACCACGTTCCTGGCGGCGTCCACAAGCTCCCTGAGCTCTGGGTGCTTCTCGACAAGCTCGTTGGGCAGGAGGGCGACCGCGTAGCTGAGCTCCTGTGCCGCCATGATCAGGCCGTTCATGGCCTCCAGGATCTCGCGTTGCTCGGGTGTCAGTTCAGGTGCCTGCTGTTGCTGCGCAGGTGCCTGCTCTGTAGCCTGCTCTGGCATGGGCTCGGCCGATCTGGATCTAGACCTGGAAGCCAAGCTCTTCACCCTTCAGAGTGCTGGTCACCACGAAGTATTTATAAGTTTTCTCGACATCGAACTCCCTCGCCCTCTCGATGCACCGAGCCTCGTACTCGTCCCTGTTCCTCAGAACCTCGTCCTTGGCGTAGAGGATCATCTCGGCGAAGACGGCTGGGTCGTAGAAGTGCAGCTCGAACTCTATCGCTCCGAGCTCTCGTTTATACGTAACATCAACGACAGGTACTCGGAAAGACGTTCGGGGCGTCGTGATCTCGGACAGCGGGTTGTAGTCGGCGTGGACCACAGGCTTCCCAGCCGCGAGACTTTCAAGGACGGGCATGCCAAATCCTTCGGACAGAGATGCCTGCGCGTAGAGGTCGAACGCGTGGTACAGCCCGTAGACCATGTCGTTGCTCAGCTTACCGAACTCTGGGATGAGGATAACGTTGTCCACATCGTTGTAGTGCTGGGCGCCCTTCTTATCGGTCAGGACGACGAACTTTATCGACGGATCCCTCTCCCTGACGATCTTGCACACCTCGGCGAAGACGTCGTGTCCCTTCCTCATGTATCCCCCAGCGATGTACCCGACGACGAAGTCGTCGGGTGAGAGACCAAGCTTCTGCCTGATGTACTTGGCTCTCCACCTGTAGGACCTTATAGCGTCCACCCTGACACCGTGGTAGACAACTGCATCTACCCTGGCTCCAGCTTCGGTGAGCTTCTCCTTGGTGTACATGCTGTTAGCTATGAACGAGAGGTCCCTGTATATCCAGTGGTCTCCATGCACACGTCTAGCCCTCCCTTCTATCGTTGTGTAGAAGAACACCCTCTTCCCCCTGGTCTTCAGTGTTCGGGCCAGGTAGCAGTACGGCAGAACCCACGCGGGGTCGAAGGTCATGACGATTATAGCCATGAACACGTCCTGGTAGAGCATTGGGTCTGCATTTGCCGACAGGATAAGCCTCGTGTTCTGGTACCCGTGCTTCCTGAGAACGTAGATGATGTCGTTCGCCACACGTTGCAACGAGACGGATCTATCGGACGTAATAACGGCTACTGCCCGCATGAGACCACATAAGAAGGCTTAGGGTGAAAAAGGTAAAAAATGGTTTTTCTCTTTATCGCCCCCCATTCAGTGGGGGGCTCATCCCAGCATACGTTGCTAACGTTAGTAGGGTGGCACTATACCTATGACAGCCTCGATTATCCTGTCCAGTATAGCTGGATCAGCGCCAAACGCAGTGATGTAGTGCTGCTTCTCCGCACTGACCTCCTTCTGGAGCGTTAGACCCTTGTGGCTGAAGGTGAGCTTCGCTATCTTCTCAGCAAATGAGATATACATAGCCCACAGACCAGATGGCACACCCTCCTCGCTCAGGATGTCTCTCACGGTCTCCACAACGTTGTATATCACGGAGCTAGCAGCCTCGTACCTGCTGTCCATGATGTCCTTGACTGCGTTGAGCCTGTTGGTCACGTTGGTTCCGTCGTACTTCAGCTCGAATTTCTTATGCATGTCATCTAATCTCTTCACGATGGGCATAGGGTCTCACCCCCTCATGCACGAGTTTATCCAACTATGAGGTTGGCTATCTTGTCCAGTATCGCGGGGTCAGCACCCTTGCCAACAAATCTCAGCTTGAGCCCTTCGGCTATCTTCTCCAGCTCTGGACCATAGTGGGACAGAGCATACCTCGTTAGTTGCAACGCAAACGCGTAGTAGATGCCATGCACAGTCGCTGGAACGCCTTCACGCTCCAATATGTCTCTCACACGCTCCCTCACCGCATAGAATATGCCAGCGCCCTCGATGTACCTGTTCACCGCGAGGTCCTTGACTGCTCCGTACCTGGTTCCTGTTACGTCGGCAGGTGTCTTAGCGGTGAACTTCTGAACTCTGTCGCTCAGGGTCTTGACCAGAGGCATAGTTACCTACCCAGGAAGTGAGTCTGGGGGTACAAAGCGTAAAAGTATGGACTGCGAACAGTCCGAGCCGAAACTTATGTAACTCAGCGGTGCTGAGTAGAACACTGGGTCTAGCATGAGAGCAGAAGGGTGATGGCATCGATGAGCGGGTTCGATATCCTGGGGGACGATAAACCTAGGGAGAGGCCAGCCAAAGAATCGTCGCTGTTCCGAGACGTTGTGTGGATATGGGAGATCCCATCTAGCCACCTAGTCGCGGTTCTGGCCCAGGCCGTGAGGAAGCAGCTGGATACGGTGGAGAACTACGCTCAGTTCGTTGCTAGGAGGCTCCAGGAGTCTGGTATACTCGTCGACGTGCTCACGTCGATGACCCCCACAACCGATGGATACACCCTCACGATAACGTTCAGGGTTCGGGGGGTCAGGAAGGACGTGCTTGAGAAGAGGTTCAGGCTCGTGAAGAAGATAGCCAAGGAGATCACGAAATCCAGCGTTAGATATAAACGTGCAGAGGAGATTCTTGCTCGGCTGAGGCAGTATGACAGAGCAAGAGAGTCTGGAGCAGCCCTCGAAGCTGGAGATACTTCTTCCAGAGCCAGTGAGGAAGAAGCTGGAGGAGAAGGCTAGGAGACAGAAGGTAAGCGTGCAAGACCTTATACTCAGAGCCATAGTGAAGGTTATCGAGGAGGGGTGAGCCATGAAAATCAACGAGTGGATAAACAGGATCTTCGCAGGGTGTGGAAGGGAGTCCGAGAAGCTGGAGCTGCAGAGCATCCTAGCGCAGATAGCCGAGGAGTACCACAGCGGGAACATGAGCGATGAAGAGCTGCAGCAGTACGCGGAGAAGCTGTGCCAGGCCATCATAGTCTACGCCAATCGGTGCGGTAAGGACTACAGGCTGGATCAGTGCCTAGACGACTTCGTAACTAATGTCAGGCTATCGGTTCCAAGAGGAGTGCTGCTGGCATCCATAACGGAGACGAGGCAGAGGAAGAGAAGATCCAGGAGGTCGTCCAGCGGCTTCTCGGTGATCTGAGGAGAGGGATGCAAAAACAGATACAGGTTTTTTCACGTCTGGGGAGCCTCTTCCTTCGAGACGAGCTCGAACATCATCTGGACTATCAGCTCCTTCACGATCTGCTTGAAGATCGAGTTCATGTCGATCCTAAGCTTCTTCCTGAGGCTCTCGTCCGTTGTTGACCTGTAGTACTCGGCTACTCGGAGAAGCAGATCAGCTTCGACACCTATCCGCTCCCTGAGCTCCTCGACCCTCTTCTTAAGGTACTCGAAGTTCTCGTCGCTCGGGTTCTCCTTGAACGCGCCGAACGATGTCGCCAGCTTTGTGATGTACCACGCCAGCTTGTCGAGGTTGCTCGTAGAGGTCCTAACCCTTGGACTCCGTATGAAGCCCTCGTAGAACGTGATCGCCTCGGTGAGTATCTGCCACTGCGGCTTACCCATCTTCTCCGAGAGGTGCTTAACCATTTCACGTAGTTCGACTGGGACTTTGATTGTTGTCCACCTAGCCATCTGGGCTACCCCCACTACGTAGTATAGGTATACCCACCCTAAAAAACTTATCGACTGCATGTATAAGGTATTTCGTGGTGTTGGTATGGGTTCGGAGGCGTATAAGAAGGGCAAGCAGGCCGAGTACGAGCTTGGGAAGAGGCTTCTCAGGCTCGGCTTCTTCGTTATGAGGGCACCTGCAAGCGGTAGGAGATCCAAACGCTTCAGGTACCCAGACCTCGTGGCGATAAGGAAGGGGAGGGTGCTGCTCTTCGAGGTGAAGATGAGGAAGCACAGGGACACGATACACATCCCGTACAGGCAGGTGGAGAACCTCAGGTACGCATCCGAGCTGGCGGGCGGAGAACCGTATATCGCTGTCTACATACAGGAAGACAGGAGGTGGTACTTCTTCACCCTGGATCGGCTAGAGCTCCAACAGCACGAGAAAGGAAAGAGGTATGTGATAACAGTTGGGATGTACGAGAAGGCGAAGAGCTTCGAGGAGATCGTGGAGAAAAAGACGTGAAAGCAACGCGCTAGTCCTCCAGGCCGAGCAGTGCAAGCACGCGGGAGACCGTGTCGTTGTCTACACCGAGTTGCTTCAGGACGGCCCTGACCGCAAACGCGTTGATTCTCCCAGAGAAGTCCGCGACGCGCTCCAGCCTGTCGCCGATAGCGTAGATCCGCAGGTACGGCACACCGCGGTTGCTCTCGTACCACTTGACCACCACCCTATCGTTGCCCCGCTCTACACAGACCGCAAAGCCCCTGACTGGGTGTATGATCCGCATGCTCGGCAACAGTATAGCTATGTTAGCAACGGTATCCCTCCTGCTCGCAGCAACATCGTAGCACACCCTACCCTCGCTAACGAAGATGTCCACCTCGGTCATCAGCTCCCCACCTCAACCTTCTCAACGATAGCAACATCGAGATCCTCTGGTTTGACCTCGACCTCCTGCCCCCGCACTGGTCTTCTGAGGCCCACCACGATAATGATGTCGCCCTGCTGGTACTGGTAGAGCTCGCTGGAGGGCTGCATGTTGAGCCCCAATAGCTGGTTTAGTAGTTTCACCGTTGATGGGTGCCTAATGAAGTTAACGATTTCGACACCATGTTGCTTATATTGTTCTACTAGATGACGCAACTCCTCAATGCTTAGCCTCCTCACCTTTATACTAATTGTTTTTCCCTGAAATGCATTTAATGGGAGTGGAGGTGCGAAGATTAGACGGGTCATGATTCCAGCCCCTCCCGCCCCGTGGGGAAGACCCCCAGCGGGGTCGGGGGCAGGGGAAGAAAAAGCAAAAGTAGTTATCCATCGAGCACGAGCCTATAGATGCTAAACCCTCTGACTGTTACGCGCTGGATGTGTTGCTGTAGTCTGCCGCTCAACCATCTTTTGACGAGCATCTGTCGCTCAGCATGTACACGTATCCATGCAAACGTTTCCTTGTCCGCCACCTCCCTCGTCGTGTTGACGATCAACATGATTGTTTTCGTGTACGTGTTGTCTGTTATCGCCTTCGCAACTAGTCTCTCATCCTTGTGTAACTCTTCAAAGTTCTCGATGATGAGCTCCCCGAACTCACGCTTGATCCTTTCCTTCTTCTCTGCGATACTCAAAGTTTACCCCCAGTCAACGATAGAGTCGATAGCGTTCACCAGGTCAACTAGCCGTATTGGGTAGGCGAATGGAACGTCTGCAATGACAGCAACCTTATCGAGATCCTCGTCCTTGAACGTACCAACACCCTCGATGTCCACAGCGACTTTGTGCCTATAGCCTGGCTCGACGATATATATCGATCCCTTCGGTGTCTCGATGACGACAGCACTAGCCTTCACAGGCACTTCGATGTACTGACCCTCCTTTGCGATAACGGTAGTCACTGGATACGTTGTCGGCATCAGCTTCCATGGTAGCCCGCCGATGGTTCTCTTCTCGCACCACCACTTCTCATCAAGCACATAGCACCTGATTGTATCTATGCTCGAATTCACAATGCTGCGAACCACGTTATACATTGATTTTGGTATGTTTATGACTTCGATAGATATAGTTTTGATTTTTGGTCTTGGTTTGGTTTGAGAGATTTGAGTTTGAGTCTGGGTTTGGGTTTCGTGGGTCTGGATTTGGGTCTGGGCCATATCGCACACCCGAGTATAGGATACGCGGAGCGGGGTTAAAAACCTATTGCTTACATAGGTATGGGATGCGGGTGTATGGGGCATCTATACGTAGTGTATAGGAAGTATGCGACGGGAGAAGGTTTTGGTTGTGGTCAGGGTCTGCATGCGATGACCGCGAAGTTGCTTCCTTCGTATGTCTCGATATCTGTGTAGCCGAGCCATCGCAGGAGGTTGGACAACGTCTTTGGGTGGAGTACGTGGAAGTGCGTTGGGTCGGAGGTCGCCGCGGGGTCGTTGCACGCCACGGACTGGATGAAGATGCATCCGCCTGGTCTGAGAACCCTGTACACCTCGCGCAGCGCCCTGACGTAGTCCACGACGTGCTCCAGCGTCTCGACCATTATAACGACGTCGAACCTGTTAGCTGGGAACTCCAGCGCCTCCGCGTTCATGATGAGGTGCTGATAGTCCTTCCTTCTATCGGGGGGCTCAACTATGTCGACACCGATGTAACCCCAACTGTACTTATCCTTGGGGAAGTTTTCGAGGAGCCACCCGACGAGCATCCCCTTGTAGCAACCGACCTCCAGGATCTCCAGATGACCGCGCCTCTCGAACATCCTCTGCAAGAATCGCTTCAGCTCTTCTCGTCTAATCAATAGAAAGCCCCAGAAGTGCCTAGAACCCTCCTCCACCATCATATCCTTCCACGTTCTGCATGACATAGAACTGCACCTTCGGTCTCAGAGCTGTGGAAACTGCCTGTGTATTTATGTGTCTAGACAGGGGAGAACACTGTAGCGGGTGCCCCAGACATGGGCTGGGACGGCAAGTCTACTTCCGATTCTAGGGCTCGTTCCGAGGAAGGTTATAAAGACTACCCCACGTTGCCGAGGTGGGTCTTCGAGGTACTGCCAGAGAAGTGGAGGAGCATGCTGGAGAAGGGGAGGGCGATAATAGTCAGGGATCCGAGAAGGGGCTACGTCATCTGCACATGGATGGCAGGCGAAATGAAGTGCTGGAAAATCCTCAGGAAGTTCAGCGCCAGAGGGCTTCAGGTTCTGGCGGTACTCCAGCATGGATGCGCAACCGTTTCAGACGTGGCGAGGCTCCTCGGCCTCGACTACTATACTACTTATAGATATATTAGTTACTACTACTACGCCTCCTTGCTCACTAGAGAAGGTCCATACTTCTGCATAAACTACGAACATCCACAAATCAATTATTTGTTGAGTCGTATAAATACCTCTCTATTCTTCCGTATAACAATTGGTAACAATTGGTTACAATATGTAACAATGAGAACGGGTTCTTCTGTTAATAAAGAGGTTAACAAGAATCAAAGAGGCGACCATTCTTTTGAGGAGGTTCTCAGAAGGATTGAGGAGTATCTTGGGAGGAGCCTCGACGAGAACGAGCGGAGGGTTGTCGAGGCTCTGTACCGTCTGAAGGAGCGTAGTGGTAGTTGGTATGTTAGGCAGGGCGATCCCTACTCAATTCGGGAGGCGCTGGGGCTAGAGGACATGCCGATCAACGTCTTCGAGGACATCTGGCGTTTCCTGGTGAACAAAAACATCGTTTGGTGCCACGAGAGGTTCAGGAAGTGCAGGCTATCCAGGAGGTTTCTGGGCGGGAAGTAGCGTAGTAGTAGTATATATACTGGAACCCAACCAAAACTTTCGGGGGTGCCGCAACATCTAAACCTCCAGTTTTCTTCTAGATGATGGTACGGGCGGGTCTAGATGGGTGCAAAAACCACGAAACTGGATGAGGTTATAGAGAAGCTCCCCCGTGAGATGGCTGAGCTCGTTAGATCTGGCAGGGCCCAGCTCGTTAGGGATAGAGATGGATGGACGGTGTGTATCACTGGAGTTGGGTGCTTTGGTGTGGTCAGGAAGTTGACACTGTCTGACCTCACTTTGAAGCTTCTCGCAACGTTGATGCACGGTTGCTTCACCATAAAGCAACTCATGGTTATGCTGGGAGCAGAGTACAAGGATATCTATAGGAGGCTGAGCTACTACCGCAGAAGGGGGGTTGTTAAAAGAGAAGTGTTCTGCTATACTCTCAATCCAGAGCATCCGCAATACGATGTACTGGTGCGCTTCCTGAAATCGTTGACGGAGCGCGCAGGTTCTTTGTCTACGTAGATCGGTGTTGGCAGAGAACTTTCGGTGTAAAAATCACTTTTTTAGCTTTTTGGCTATCTCTGGGTTTTTCGACGCTATCTCCATTATCGCTCTCCTGGCGTGCGGTACCTTCTCCAGGAACCAGCGCGGGTTCTGTGGGAACGCGCATATGTCCTGGAAGAAGCAGTTGTTGCAGTAGCTACGTACCTCCAGCACGTACTCTCGTTTGAGCAGGCACCTGACCGCTAGGGAGAAGTGAAGCCTTCTCCTGACGATCTCGTCTCTCCTGCCCTGGGAGAGGAGCTCCATCAGCTCGGCGAGCTTTCCGCTAGCAACAAACCTGTACTCAACACGGGGTCTGTCGGGCACGAGCTCCTCGGTGCCATCCCTATACATGCGCTTGGCGACGAAGGCGTATCCAGAAACGCTCCGCTCCTCCATGTCCCGCTCCCACCATGTAGCTAGCTGGATGGTGTGCGGATAGATACGGTTTTGGACAGTTCGAGAATTACTGCTTCCCGCAACACGCTCTGTAGGTGTCCATGCACTTCCTGTACACGAACGTCGCGTACTCTTTGCAATACTGCGTGTACCTGTCGGCCTCTTCCCTCGATATGATGTTCCATGCGAAGAGCGTCGCTATCGGCCCCAGGCAAGCCGCGAGCTCGCGCATCGAGGCGAGTACACACACCTTGTCGTACATGTCGAGGCACACTATCTTCCTGCACCTGAAGAACCTGAGGAACCGCGGCAACCTGGAGGTAACGGCTTTGGATACGCTGTCGAGGCTCATCCCCGCCACCTCCGAACCTCCTCTGCTACTCACTTTCCCTGCTCTTCATCAGCTCTACTAGGCTGAGGAACCTGGTTGAGGCTGTTCTTCGCTGGAATGCTCTGAACACTATGCAGTTGTCTGGTGCGGATACGATCCCTATGCCGTGCTCGAACACCTTCTTCGCCAGCTCTTGGTTCGTGCGGAGGTAGTCCATTATCGTATCGATATGCATGCCCAGCGCAACGTAGACGATGTCGCAGCCGAGGTTCTCGAGGTAGTTGATGGCCTGGTCGACGGCTCTGGCTATATCGACCTCCTTCAGCTCTATACATATCCTCTTACCTCTGCAGTTCACAACAACGTCTATTTCGTGCCTACCGACGGTAACGACATGCGTATCCACAACTGGTTTAGCGCTGAAAATGCTATCGCAATGCCATAGCAGAACTCTCACAAACCACTCCCTAAACAGCAAAAGGTCTTCCTTGTACCTGATGTCGAACACCATACGTTTCACCACTCCTCTTCTTCTCCATCTTTCGGCGGTCCGCAACACTGGTTGAAGAGATCCAGGCACTTCTTCCTGGTGTACTCGCCCAGACCAAGGCATGCCTCGAGGTACTTCATGTACCTCTCCCTGCTGATGATCCTCAGCTTCCTGAGGGGCTTGAACATCTTTTCGCACTCCTCCATCTCGCGCACCATGGTGTAGAAGCACACGAAGTACCTATCCTCGCCACAGTCTATCTTTTTGCACTTCAACCACTTCCTGATACGTTCCAGCAAGCTCATCTCTTGCTACCTCTAGATGTTGATTATCAGTTCGTGGACGATGTATGTGATCGGTCCGCGCTGGAACTCAGCATATTGGTGCTCCTCGAAGCTCTCCACGATACTATCTACGGTATCATCATCGAAGCCGATCTCCTTCAGCACATCCCTGAGCTTATCGTGCGAGGCTATCGCTATCGGCACACATTCATCGGCTACGTAGTCCTTATCAAAGTTCGTCCCAGAACCCGATCCGCCAGCCGAGACCACAACCCTGACGTTGCGACAAGCCGTCACCACAACGAGGAAGAGCTTCACATCTGGTCACCTTCATACTCAATGCAATACTTCTCTATGCATCTATCTATGACGTAGCTAACGTCGTTGGGATGTTTCTTCAGCCCTGCTCTGATACACTTCTTCATGTCTTTGATGTTGCATATATGTGTATACTTAGAGTGGAACTCTATCTCAGCCTGAAGAGCGGCCCACAGACCCCATATGCTCATTCTTCATCTCCTCACTCCTTTGTTACCAGGCACTTCTCTTTCCAGGCGTACGCCATGACCATCATTCTGAGGATGTCTATCTTCCTCCTTATATCGCAGAGCTTCTCTACGATCTCGGGCAACGTCCATTCACCGTATATCGATTCATGGTAGGCTCGGTGGAGAACATCCCTGAAGTCCTTGTTCTCGAAGTTCATCATGATCTCTTTCAACTGGTTCAACATCCAGTCGAGAACTATGATAGCGTTCTTTATCTTTTCGCAGTTCATCTCAAACACCACGGAATTTATACTAGTAATACAGGTATTATATATGCTGGGCCTGCTCGCACGATGACGACCATGTTCATGTCGCCGTTGGGCGATCCGTGATCTGTAACAGGACTTTTTACCTGCCTCCAACCGAAGCAAGGAGATGGGAATG